>CAXNHG010000090.1:0-4359 GCA_964202085.1 Polynucleobacter sp.
CCGATGTTGTCAGCGCAAAAGATATGCACGCAGCGGTGATGAAGCATCTTGATAGCGATATTTTCTTTGCTGTTGCTGCCGTGGCAGATTGGTCAGTCAAGAATGCATCTGCGCAAAAGATTAAAAAATCTACCAGCACTAATCCAACACTGGAGTTTGAATTAAATCCTGACATCTTGGCTGAAGTTTCCAAAAAATCTTCTGACAAGAAGCCTTACTGCGTTGGGTTTGCAGCCGAGACCCATGATTTAGAAAAGCACGCCGAAGAAAAGCGCATCAAGAAAAATATTCCGATGCTTTTAGCTAATCTTGGGCCCGATACCTTTGGTCTTAATGACAATCAGTTGTTGATTGTTGATGAAAAAGGGTCGACCAAAACCAATAAGCTCAAAAAAATTGCTCTATCTCGCGAAATTATTCAACTCGTTTCCACAAAAATTTAGTCCAATAAGATATGAAAAAACTACAAGTCAAAATTCTTGATGAACGCATGAGAAACAATCTGCCGCAATATGCAACGAGCGGCAGTGCCGGCCTTGACTTAAGGGCTTGCCTCGATGAAGCCATCATCATCGAGCCAGGCCAAACAGTCTTAGTGCCTACTGGTTTATCTATTTTCTTGGATGATCCTGGCTATGCTGCCCTGATCTTGCCAAGATCTGGCCTAGGTCACAAGCATGGCATCGTGTTGGGTAATCTTGTAGGCCTGATTGACTCAGACTACCAAGGACAACTGATGGTGAGCACCTGGAATCGCGGTCAAACCGCTTTCAAACTTGAGCCAATGGAACGTCTTGCACAGTTGGTGATTGTTCCGGTCGCACAAGTTGAATGGGCTGAAGTCACAGAGTTCAGTGCCAGCGACAGAGGTGCCGGCGGATTTGGAAGTACTGGCAGAGCTTAATCAAGTAATCAATTAAGCCCTGCTTTTTCCTTAAATTTCTTGAACCTCACGGCCTGCTAAAGCTTTTTTAACGGCAGGTCTGACGGGCGCATCAAAATCAAGAATAATTTTCTCATCGGCATCCACATCCACAACCACATGACCGCCATGAACCAATTTTCCAAATAGCAATTCATCGGCAAGTGCTTTGCGCACCAAATCTTGAATGAGTCTTTGCATTGGTCTTGCACCCATCAGTGGGTCAAATCCATGCTTAGCTAAATAAGTTCTCAAATTTTCAGTGAAGCTAGCATCCACTTTCTTCTCATGCAACTGCTCTTCAAGTTGCATCAAGAACTTATCAACCACCCGCAAAATAATGCTTTCATCCAAGGCCTTGAAGCTAACGATGGCATCCAAACGATTGCGGACCTCTGGCGTGAAAGTGCGCTTGATATCACCCATTTCATCACCCGCTTGACGCACCGTGGTGAAACCAATGGTGGACTTTTGCATAGCTTCAGCACCAGCATTGGTGGTCATGATGATGATCACATTTCTAAAGTCAGCTTTGCGGCCATTGTTATCCGTCAATGTGCCATGATCCATGACCTGCAACAGAATATTGAAAATATCTGGGTGAGCTTTTTCAATCTCATCAAGCAACAAGACGCAATGAGGCTTCTTATTGACTGCTTCAGTCAATAAACCACCCTGATCAAAGCCAACATATCCTGGAGGCGCTCCAATCATGCGGCTCACTGCATGGCGCTCCATGTACTCAGACATGTCAAAACGAACCAACTCAATTCCCATGATGAAAGCCAATTGCTTGGCTACTTCTGTCTTACCAACACCTGTTGGGCCAGAGAACAAGAAAGAACCAATTGGTTTGTCATCTTTGCCTAAACCAGCTCTCGACATTTTGATGGCTGATGCCAATGCTTCAATGGCGGGCTCTTGACCAAATACAACACTCTTTAAATCGCGATCCAGGGTTTGTAGCTTGCTGCGATCATCCACAGACACTGACTGCGGTGGGATGCGTGCAATCTTCGCCACAATGTCTTCAACTTCTTGACGACCAATCGTTTTCTTTTGTTTTGATTTTGGTAAGATACGTTGCGCAGCTCCAGCCTCATCGATCACATCAATCGCCTTATCAGGCAGATGTCTGTCATTGATATATCGTGCTGACAACTCTGCTGCAGCTGTCAAAGCTGCTTGAGCATACTTAACACCGTGATGTTCTTCAAATTTTGTCTTGAGACCGCGCAAAATTTGAACTGTTTGATCAACAGATGGCTCTGAAACGTCGACCTTTTGGAAGCGCCTAGAAAGTGCCGCATCTTTTTCAAAAATACCGCGATACTCATTAAAGGTGGTTGCGCCAATACATTTCATCTGCCCACTGGATAAAGCTGGCTTCAATAAATTGCTGGCATCCAATGTTCCACCTGATGCCGCACCAGCGCCAATCAGCGTGTGAATTTCGTCAATGAACAAAATGGCATCCGGATTGTCTTTAAGGTTCTTTAAAACACCTTTTAAACGTTGCTCAAAGTCGCCACGGTACTTTGTGCCCGCCAATAAGGAGCCCATATCTAGTGAATAAACAATGGCCTTAGCTAACACCTCTGGCACATCGTTCTGAGTGATTCTCCAGGCTAAGCCCTCAGCAATAGCGGTTTTACCCACGCCCGCTTCACCCACTAGCAGAGGATTGTTTTTTCTGCGGCGACATAAAATCTGAATCACTCTCTCAACTTCACCTTCGCGACCGATCAATGGATCAATACGTCCTTGCTTGGCCAATACGTTGAGATTTTGTGTGTACTGCTCAAGTGGGCTGTCTTTACCAGCAGCGCCAGACTCTTCGCCCTCAGCACTGGGCTCGCTCGCTTTGGGAGCATCCACCTGGTCTTTTCTGATGCCGTGACTGATGAAGTTAACGATATCAAGACGTGTCACACCTTGTTGCTGAAGATAGTAAACAGCGTGTGAATCTTTTTCACCAAAAATAGCCACCAAGACGTTTGCGCCGGTCACTTCTTTTTTTCCATTAGACGTTGATTGCACGTGCATGATGGCGCGCTGAATCACTCTTTGGAATCCCAGGGTTGGTTGAGTGTCAACATCATCTGATCCAGGCACAATTGGTGTGTTGTCATTGATGAAGTTTTTTAAATTACTTTTTAAGTCATCAATATTGACTGCGCAAGCTTTTAAAACATCTGCTGCGGTGGCGTTGTCGAGCAGGCCACATAGTAAATGTTCAACTGTTATGAATTCATGTCTTGACGCTCTAGCGTCCACAAATGCCATATGCAGGGTAACTTCTAACTCTTGAGCAATCATGCTTCCTCCATAGTGCACTGCAATGGGTGCCCAGACTCTCGGGCTCTATCTACAACTTGTTGAACTTTGGTTAAAGCGACATCTTTAGTATATACACCACAAACCCCTTTTCCCTCTAGGTGTACTTGCAACATGATACGAGTGGCGCGCTCTTGATCATGATGAAAATATTCTTGAATCACCATTACCACAAACTCCATGGGTGTGAAATCATCATTCAATAAAACAACCCGGAACATCTTAGGGGGCTGAACGCGCTCAGATTGGCGGTCCATCACCGCAGCTTGATCCTCCTGAAAAGCAGGGAAATCTATCGGGTTAGCTGTTTTAGGTTTTCGACTCATAGTCCCTATTCTAAACATAAGTTTCAAATTGGGGGAAAGCCCTATTTTTGACATTTTTATTCATAAAAATTCATATTAAATCCAGTCATTTATCGAAGTTTTAATTTGATGAATCTCGTTAAAGTATGATGAACGCATTAAATAAAATTTTTCAGGATTTTCTTGCTAATGCTGCAAAAACTTGTCACTTCGCAGAAACTCATCACCGCCATCTTTGCGCTCTTTGTTTTTACTTCTGCTGCCATTGCCCAGCAAAGCAATATGATTGAACTACATGCAGGCCTTTACAAAATACAAGTGGAAGTAGCAAAAACAGAAAAGGCTCGCCAATTAGGTCTTATGCACCGCACTTTTATGCCTGCCGATGACGGTATGCTGTTTATTTTTGACCAGAGTGCCACCCATTGCTTTTGGATGAGAAACACAAAAATTCCTTTGGCCATTGCTTTCATCGCAAATGACGGAAAGATTGTGAATATTTTAGAAATGAAAGCGATGACCGAAGATAATCATTGCCCGACAAAGCCGGTTCGCTATGCCTTAGAGATGAACCAGGGTTGGTTCAGCAAGAAAGGGGTTCTTCCTGGGCACACCATCACTGGCTTACCCAAGAATTAACCACTTACCTCTTATTACCCAAAGTGACAAACGTAATGAACAGCCTGTTCAGCACGAATCATAAAATAACCACCCGCCTCAACTGTCCATGATTGACCAGCAGCAAAGGGTTGCTCTGGTGCACCGTTGATACTCACGTGAGCAGTACCATCAACC
>CAXNHG010000091.1:0-4331 GCA_964202085.1 Polynucleobacter sp.
GATATAGTTCGCTTGTTGCTCTGACAATTCAGTTAACTGAGCATTCAGTTTCTTCAACTGCAAACGAGCCACTTTCTCATCAAGGTGCTTAGGTAATGTGTGCACACCCACTGGATATTTATTGGTGCCTGCAGAAGCCCACAATTCAATCTGGGCAATCGTTTGGTTAGCAAATGATGAGCTCATCACATAAGATGGATGACCCGTACCGCAACCCAAGTTAACCAAACGGCCTTTGGCCAAAATGATGATGCGCTTTTCTGGCTGACCATTGCTAGCAGGGAAAATCACATGGTCTACTTGTGGCTTGATCTCTTCCCACTTGTACTTCTCAACGCCAGCGATATCGATTTCATTGTCAAAGTGACCAATGTTACAAACGATTGCCTGGGCTTTCATTTTTACCATGTGGTCATGAGTGATCACATGGTAGTTGCCTGTTGCTGTAACAAAGATATCTGCTTTATCTGCAGCATAGTCCATGGTCACGACACGGTAACCTTCCATTGCTGCCTGAAGGGCGCAAATCGGATCAACCTCTGTCACCCATACTTGAGCTGACAATGCGCGCAAGGCTTGTGCTGAACCCTTGCCTACATCACCATAACCAGCAACTACGGCAACTTTGCCAGCAATCATCACATCAGTTGCGCGCTTGATACCATCCACCAATGATTCGCGGCAACCATACAAGTTATCAAATTTACTCTTGGTCACTGAGTCATTCACATTGATTGCTGGGAACTTTAATTCGCCCTTAGCGTGCATTTGATATAAACGATGAACCCCCGTTGTGGTCTCCTCCGTCACACCTTTTACTTTCTCGAGACGAACTGAATACCAAGTTGGGTCAATTTTTAATTTGGCTTTGATCGAAGCAAATAAAACTGTTTCTTCTTCGCTCGTTGGGTTATTAAGAACCGATAAATCTTTCTCAGCCTTTGTGCCCAAATGTAACAACATGGTTGCATCGCCACCATCATCTAAAATCATGTTTGAATAACCACCGTCTTGCCATTCAAAAATACGGTGTGTAAATTCCCAATACTGCTCTAGAGTCTCGCCTTTGATCGCAAACACTGGCGTACCATTGGCAGCAATTGCAGCAGCAGCGTGATCTTGTGTAGAGAAAATATTGCAAGACGCCCAGCGCACTTCGGCCCCAAGAGCTTCTAATGTTTCAATCAAAACAGCTGTTTGAATTGTCATGTGTAAAGACCCAGTAACGCGAGCACCGCGCAAAGGCTGGCTGGCAGAAAACTCTTCACGAATCGCCATCAAACCAGGCATTTCAGTTTCGGCGATGATAATTTCTTTGCGGCCCCATGCAGCCAATGAAATATCTGCAATGGCGCAATCTTTAAGCATATTTAAATCTGTAGGTTTGTTCATATCCACTCCAAGCTAGAAAGGAAGCTCATGGAGGGCAAATAAAAAAGCCCGCCAACCAATCACTTCACAGGTTAGCGAGCGTCGTTGCTAAAGGCCTGGGGCCTTCCTCTAAGCCTAGGGTGTTTAAAGACTTAAACACCTCGCAACGCTCCTTAGAGATTTTGAAAAATTATAAACCAGCAGCGGCTCTTAAGGCTGCAGCCTTGTCTGTAGCTTCCCATGTGAACTCAGGCTCTTCGCGGCCAAAGTGGCCATAAGCAGCTGTTTTACGATAAATTGGGCGCAGCAAATTGAGCATTTTTACTATGCCCTTTGGTCTTAAATCAAAGTGAGCGCTAACCAACTCAGCAATTTTCTCATCTGAGATTTTGCCTGTGCCGTATGTGCTGACCATCACAGATGTTGGCTGAGCAACACCAATTGCATATGAAATCTGCACCAAACACTTGGTAGCCAACCCCGCAGCCACAATATTTTTTGCCACATAACGGCTCGCATAGGCAGCCGAACGATCCACTTTTGATGGATCTTTTCCTGAAAAAGCGCCGCCGCCGTGAGGCGCTGCACCGCCGTATGTATCAACAATGATTTTACGACCCGTTAGACCGCAATCGCCTTGCGGACCACCGATCACAAAACGACCCGTTGGGTTCACCAAGTACTTGATTTCACCCTTGATCAACTCTTTTGGAAGTACCGGTTTGATGATTTCCTCAATCACAGCTTCGCGCAACTTCTCTAATGAAATATCTGGAGAGTGCTGGGTTGATAAAACAATCGTGTCAATTGAGTCTGGCTTGCCATCAACATAGCGCAAAGTAACCTGTGACTTTGCATCTGGGCGTAACCAATTCATACGACCATCACGACGCAAATCAGCTTGGCGCTCCACCAAGCGGTGAGACAAATGAATCGGCAAAGGCATCAATTCTGGGGTTTCATCAACTGCATAACCAAACATCAAGCCCTGGTCGCCGGCGCCCTGATCAAGCCCATCATCATGAGCTTTATCAACGCCCTGAGCAATGTCTTGGCTTTGCTTATCGTAAGCCACCAACACTGCGCAGCCTTTGTAATCAATACCGTACTCAGTATTGTCGTAACCAATTTGACGAAGGGTGTCTCGTGCTACATGGATGTAATCAACGTTTGCGTTTGTGGTGATCTCGCCCGCAAGAACAACCAAACCGGTATTGCAAAGAGTCTCTGCAGCTACGCGTGCTGTTGGGTCTTGTGCCAAAATAGCATCAAGAATTGCATCAGAAATTTGGTCAGCCACTTTATCTGGGTGGCCTTCAGAAACGGACTCTGAAGTAAAGAAATAATTGTTCGCCATGATTGCTCCTTAGGTTAATAAACGACAACACGTGCCGAGTATTACTAAGTGCGGCGACGCTTTAGCGGATAGTTTTAATTCGCCCCGCAAGTTGTCTTAACTCGGCGAATAACCTAAATTCTATAACATTCTCACTTTTAATTGCAAACCTGTATATTTACCCCTATGACGAGCACAAGATTACGCTTTACCAAAATGCATGGCGCAGGCAATGATTTCATTGTCTTAAATGGCATATCTCAAGACCTCTCAGGCATCACCAAAGAACAATGGGCAGGGCTTGCGCATCGTCAATTTGGCATTGGTGCCGATCAAATTCTGTTGGTAGAAAAGCCCACGGTTGCAGGGGCGGAGTTTCGCTACAGAATATTTAACTCTGATGGCGGTGAGGTGGAGCAGTGTGGCAACGGTTCGCGTTGCTTTGTGCGCTTTGTCAGAGAAAAAGGTCTGACCAAGAATAAAACAGTCAAAGTTCAAGTCGCTCACACCATCTTGTCACTGACTGAAAATGATGACGGACAAGCGACAGTGAATATGGGTGCCCCTATCCTGTCCAACGAGCTGATTCCCTTTAAATCTTCAGGCCTTCAAGAAAAAGCTGAAGGCAAGGCGAACTTATACCAACTAGAACTATCTGATCATGCTGTGTGGATTGGTGCGGTATCGATGGGCAACCCACACGCCGTGCAAGTTGTGCAAGATCTTGAGGTCGCGCCCGTTGCAAAAGATGGTTCACAGATAGAAGCACATTTAGCATTTCCTAAAAAGGTAAACGCTGGCTTTATGCAAATTCAAAATCGCCACGAAATCAAACTGCGCGTTTTTGAAAGAGGTTCAGGTGAGACGCTTGCTTGCGGAACTGGTGCTTGTGCGGCGGTGGTATCTGGAATTTTAAGAGGCCACCTGGACTCTCCGGTGACTGTTCATGCCCGAGGCGGGGATCTGAGCATTGCTTGGGACAGCGCTTCATCCATGCAAAATCCGGTCATGATGACTGGGCCAGTGCAAACTGTTTTTGAAGGCGAGATCACTCTCAACTAAACAGTCATTAGCCAATTAGTTAATGACTTAAACCCCATACTTATCTCGGTAGGCTTTCACAGCCGGTAAGTACTGTTGTAATTCTTTGCTTTGGCCTGACTCTAAGAAGCTCATCAAACTTGCTAGATTTGCAATAGATACCACTGGCATACCAAATTCTTTTTCAACATTTTGAACGGCTGAACTCTCAGCGATTTCTGTTGCAGTTCCAGCTCTCTCCATTCGATCCAAAGCAATCAGAACGGCTGCGGGGCTTGCTCCAGAGTGGCGAATGATGTCAACCGATTCGCGCACCGAAGTACCTGCTGAAATCACATCATCAATGATCACCACTCGGCCTTTTAAAGGCGCACCAACCAAAGTGCCGCCCTCGCCATGGTCTTTGGCTTCTTTGCGATTAAAACAAAATGGTACCGGGCGCCCCATGCCAGCCAAGGCAACAGCGGTGGTAGCGACTAAAGTAATACCTTTATAAGCCGGGCCAAACAATATATCAAACTGAATTCCTGACTCAATCAATGCCTTTGCATAAAACTCACCTAGAGCCTTGAGGAGCGCTCCA
>CAXNHG010000092.1:0-4318 GCA_964202085.1 Polynucleobacter sp.
AACTTCTAAACCACCAGACATGGCAATGCATCCGCTTTGCGCCAACAAGTCAGCCAATTCAGGGGTGAAGGTTTTTTCAAAACGAATATTGCCCCACCAAGAAATAACAACCTGGCGTCGAACCAACTCTTCAGCCAAAGCCTTCAGTATTTTTGGTGGCGCTGCCTCATCCACAAAATGAAAACCTGTTTGCCCTGTTTCCGCGACTATTTGTTCGATGCGATCAACCAGCAACGATGCTGAGGCTGTTTCATACCGGGAGATGTAATCCAGACTGACATCACAAAAGCTGCACTTTTTCCAATAGCATCCGTGCGCTACAGTTAACTTATTCCAACGACCATCACTCCACAAACGGTGCATGGGGTTCAGCATATCCAAAAGTGACAGATAAGACCCCAAAGGCAAGCCATCCCAAGTGGCTGTGCCAACTTCTTCAAACGGCACATCAGGTTCAGCCCACTGAATGTATTGCACCTGCCCCTTTTCATTCCTAATGAAAGTTTTCACCAAACGACTGATGCCACGCTGACCATTCAAATGTTCAATCAAAGCCAGCAATGGTCGCTCACCAGAATCCAAGGTGATGAAATCGACATAATCAAATACTCTTGGTTCAGTTAACTCCCGCAACTCGGTGTTGACGTAGCCACCACCTAAAGTGATTTTAATCAACGGGTATTTGTTTTTGATTACCTGAGCAATTCTTAAGGCTGCATAAACAGATCCTGGGAATGGTACTGAAAGTAATACCAAGTTTGGTTGATGTTTTTCAATCTGTTCGATGGTTAAAGATCGTAGATGCTCATCCATCAAAGTGGGTTTTGCTTGCAAAGCATTTGCTAACGGCTCAAAACTTGGCTGGCTCCCAGCCAAAGATTCTGCATAACGAACAAACTCAAAGCGATCATCGACCGCATCACGCAAGACATCGGATAAATCATTCAGGTATAGCGTGGCTAAATGGCGTGCTCTATCTTCAGCACCCAAGGCACCAAACGCCCAAGCAAGAGAATCACCAGAACCATCATCGTCATAAGAATCCAGAGCTTGAAACCTTGGACCTTCTGGTAAAAAAGAACGACTGTTGATGCGATGACTCAAGGTGCTGTCACCGCCTTGCAAGTACTTGATGGTGGGTTCAATGCTGCCTTGATAATCTTCAAAGTAATCTAAGAAGAAGTTAATCGTGGCACTGCGATTTTCTTCAGGAATGGCCAGGGCTGCTTGATGAACTTCGACCAAGCCATGTTTTGAGAAAAAGCTGAGTACCAAAGAAAGAGCTAAGTCATCTTGATGAGCATCAATGCCACGTGAACGCAGAAAGCCGGTGATGTACGCCGTCGACGGGTACGGCGTATTCAATTGCGTCATGGGTGGTATGAGGCTGAGAACCCTCATACCAATATCAGGGAAATGATTCCCTGATATTCCCACTCAATAACTACGTATGTTTTTTCTTGTTTATTTTCAAGCACTTATGCCTCCAAAAAAAAGTGTGTAACTTTTGCGCAACTTTTTAAGTTGTAACAGCGGAATACAAAAAAGTGTAAGCTATTGATTTTGCTACATTTTACACGCAGCAACCTACGCAATGTGCTGCGTAGCTCTTACTGAAATGTTAATAGGACGCTGAAACAACTTTTTAGGCTGTTTTTTCGCTTCCCAACAACACTTGCCACACGTAAAATCAACGCCTACACATCAGCACAAAAGAGAATGGCAATGGAAAAAGACACACACACACACAGCAAAATACGAGCCAATCCTTCAGTTGGTATTCTTACATATGATTTTTTCCATTTGAAGACAGAACAGATTGTTCATAAACTTTTACGTAATGGCTTTAGAGATATAACTCTATTTGCTCTTCCGTTTTCACAAAGACCAGAGCGACCAGTTTTAATTCCTCATAGACCAAATCAAGTTGATGCGATAACAACCAAAGAGTTAGCATCAGCTAATAATCTCACTTTTATTAGATATGATGGAAAATCAAATTTACCTGAGTGTGATTTTTATCTGATAGCAGGGGCTGGACTTCTACCTTCAAATGTAGTAAAAAACAAAAATATAATAAATGCTCATCCCGGCATTATTCCATCAGCACGTGGATTGGACTCTTACAAATGGTCCATACACAACAACATACCTCTTGGTATAACATTACATTATTTGGACGAAGATGTTGATGCTGGACAAGTAATATCTATAGTTCGCACACCGATTTACTCTGGCGATAGTTTGATGACATTAGCACGGCGTCATTACGAACTCGAAATAGAAGTTTTATCAAATTTTACTTACTATCTATCGTATTCATTGGTTGAGTCATTTCCAATGCTCGACGCACATCGCCGTATGCCAGCAGATACTGAAGCCGAGATGGTAAGACGTTTTGACGACTACAAGTTACGCTTCGCTACACCCACTCGATTGTTGCAGGTGGTTTGCCGCTGATATCGTAGACCACGCGATTAATTCCACGAACTTCATTGATGATTCTGTTGGAAACACGACCCAATAAGTCATGAGGTAAATGTGCCCAATGTGCTGTCATGAAATCTTGAGTTTGAACGGCGCGCAATGCAACAACATACTCATAAGTTCTGCCATCACCCATCACGCCCACTGATTTAACAGGCAGGAACACAGCAAAAGCTTGACTGGTCAAATCGTACCAAGACTTGCCGCTGGCCTCATCGATGGTTGAGCGAAGCTCTTCAATAAAGATCGCATCTGCCCTGCGAAGTAAATCAGCAAAGTCTTTCTTAACCTCACCCAAAATACGAACACCCAAACCAGGACCTGGGAAAGGATGGCGATAAACCATTTCTGGTGGCAGACCTAAGGCAACACCTAAGGCACGAACCTCATCTTTGAAGAGTTCGCGCAAAGGCTCTAATAATTGAAGCTTCATATCTTCAGGTAGTCCTCCCACATTATGGTGACTCTTGATGGTATGAACACCCTTCTTACCTTTGCCTGCAGACTCAATCACGTCAGGATAAATGGTGCCTTGAGCAAGCCATTTGGCATTTTTGATTTTTCCTGATTCAACTTGGAAAACTTCTACAAATTCTTTACCGATGATCTTGCGTTTCGCCTCTGGATCAGAAACTCCTGTTAACTCACCCATGAACTGAGCTGTTGCATCCACTTGAATGACCTTCACGCCCAAGTTTTTGGCAAACATATCCATGACCATCTTGCCTTCGTTCAGACGAAGCAAACCATGATCAACGAACACGCAGGTTAACTGTTGGCCGATCGCACGATGAATCAAAGCTGCAGCAACACTTGAATCAACGCCGCCCGATAAACCTAAAATCACTTCATCAGTGCCAACCTGCTTGCGAATGCTCTCAACCGCTTCAGCGATGTAATCACCCATCACCCAATCAGCGCCACAAGCACAGATTTGATGAACGAAGCGTTCGATGATCGCCGTACCCAAAACAGTGTGTGTCACTTCTGGGTGGAACTGCACCGCATAAAAATGACGGGTCTCATCAGCCATGCCTGCAATAGGACATGAGTTTGTGGATGCAATCAATTTAAAACCATTTGGAAGTTCAGTAACTGAGTCGCCATGACTCATCCACACCTTCAACATGCCATGACCTTCTGGCGTAACGAAGTCTTGAATATTTTCAAATAATTTGGTGTGACCACGGGCACGTACTTCAGCGTAACCAAACTCACGAGACTTGCCTAAAGACTCTGCTGTAGCAACCTTGCCGCCTAATTGAGCCGCCATGGTTTGCATGCCATAACAAATGCCTAAAACTGGGACACCCAGATTGAACACAATTTCTGGAGCACGAGGTGTATCACCTTCAGTCACAGAGCTTGGGCCACCAGATAAAATAATACCTTTACAGCCCTGTTCTTTGACAAATTTTTCAATGAAGCTTGGATCTACATCATACGGATGGATTTCAGAATAAACGCGTGAATCACGCACTCGTCTTGCAATCAATTGGGTCACTTGAGACCCAAAGTCCAAAATTAAAATCTTGTCGTGCACAGTATTCCTAAGTGGCTAATTATTCGATATGGTAGTTGGGAGCTTCTTTGGTAATTTGCACGTCATGAACATGAGATTCGCGCATACCTGCTGAAGTGATCTCCACAAATCCTGCTTGTTCATGTAACTCAGTAATCGTCTTGCAACCACAATAACCCATAGAAGAACGAATGCCACCAGTTAACTGATGAACGATTGCCAACACGCTGCCTTTGTATGGCACACGACCTTCAATACCTTCGGGAACCAATTTGTCGACGTTGGCACTGTTATCTTCTTGGAAGTAAC
>CAXNHG010000093.1:0-4314 GCA_964202085.1 Polynucleobacter sp.
AATAGATCATCCCCCACCAATTGAATCTTCTTGCCCAATTTCTCAGTCAAGATTGCCCAACCCTCCCAGTCGCCTTCGTGCATACCATCTTCAATCGAGACGATTGGGTATTTATCAACCAAGTTCGCCAAGTAATCGGTAAATTCTGCTGAAGTTAATTGCAAACCTTCACCAGATAAATCATATTTACCGTCTTTATAGAACTCACTGGCAGCACAATCCAAGGCCAATAGAACGTCTTCACCTGGTTTGTAACCTGCTTTTTCAATCGCCTGAAGAATAGTGTTCAAGCACTCTTCATTGCTCTTGAAGTTAGGAGCAAATCCACCTTCATCACCAACAGATGTAGACATACCCTGATCATGAATGATTTTCTTTAAAGCATGGAAAATCTCTGAGCCGCAGCGCACAGCTTCACGAAAGCTTGTCATGCTCACTGGCACGATCATGAATTCTTGAATATCCAAGTTGTTATTGGCGTGCGAACCACCGTTCACAATATTCATCATTGGTACTGGTAATTGCATCGCACCTGAACCACCAAAATATCTGTACAAAGGCAAACCAGCTTCTTCAGCAGCTGCACGTGCAACCGCCATAGACACTGCCAAGGTTGCATTAGCGCCTAAACGTGACTTGTTGTCAGTGCCGTCTAAGTCAATCAAGGTACGGTCAAGGAAGGCCTGCTCACTGGCATCAAGGCCCATCACTGCTTCTGCGATTTCAGTATTGATATTTTCAACAGCTTTTAGAACGCCTTTTCCAAGGTAGCGGCCCGGCTCGTCATCACGCAACTCAACAGCCTCACGTGAACCAGTCGATGCTCCTGAAGGCACGGCTGCGCGACCCATCACTCCGGACTCAAGTAACACATCACACTCAACAGTAGGATTACCTCTTGAGTCTAGTATTTCACGTCCAATAATGTCAACGATTGCACTCATGACTTTTCCCTTAACAAATTATTTAAAATCTTTTTCTAAGTAAACGTTGCCATTTTTAACAACGTCATCCAAAGCCACCAAGGTGGCGAGTAATTCTTTCATGCGATTTAACGGTACCGCATTTGGCCCATCTGATAGGGCCTTAGCAGGATTTGGGTGAGTTTCCATGAACAAACCACTCACACCAACTGCAATAGCGGCTCTGGCCAAAACTGGAACCATCTCACGTTGACCACCACTTGTTGTACCTTGACCACCTGGCAATTGCACAGAGTGCGTAGCGTCAAAAACAATCGGAGCATTGGTTTCGCGCATGATCGCAAGACTACGCATATCAGACACCAAGTTGTTATAACCAAAAGAAGCGCCGCGTTCGCAGGCCATGAACATATCCTCTGACAAACCAACTTCTTTAGCTGCAGCCCGGGCTTTATCAATCACATTCTTCATGTCGCCTGGGGCCAAGAATTGACCTTTTTTGATGTTCACTGGTTTACCGCTTTGAGCGCAAGCACGAATGAAATCAGTCTGACGACATAAAAAAGCTGGGGTTTGTAACACGTCGACAACGGCTGCCACAGATTTAATTTCATCGACATCATGAATATCAGTCAAAACATTCACACCAACTTCTTTTTTAACTTTGGCCAAAATCTCAAGGCCTTTTTCCAGGCCAAGGCCACGGAATGATGTGCCTGAAGATCGATTGGCTTTATCAAAAGATGATTTGTAAATAAATGGAATGCCTAAAGCACTGGTGATTTCTTTTAGCTGGCCAGCCGTATCCATGGCCATTTGCTCAGATTCAATCACGCACGTGCCAGCGATTAAAAAGAAACGCTTATCAAGACCTATTTCAAAATCGCATAATTTCATGGTCAACTCCTTAATTCCTTAATACTGCGCAGGTTAACCTGCAATACCTTTTTGGTTTAAGGCTGCTTTGATGAATGCAGAGAACAATGGATGACCATCTCTTGGGGTCGATGTGAACTCCGGATGGAACTGAACGCCAAAGAACCATGGGTGCATGCTACTTGGCAACTCCATCATCTCCGGCAAAGATTCATTAGGAGTTCTTGCAGAAATAATCATTCCAGCAGACTCTAATTTGGGTACGTACACATTGTTCACTTCAAAACGATGGCGGTGACGCTCATTGACCTCTGAGCCATAAATTTTTTCAGCTAAAGTATTTGGCTTCACTGGGCAACGTTGAGAGCCTAGGCGCATCGTACCGCCAAGATCAGAAGCCTCATCACGCTTTTCAACGCGACCCTCACGATCCATCCACTCAGTGATCAAGGCGACCACAGGGTGAGGACTATTTGGTTCAAATTCTGTACTGTTGGCACCCTTCAAGCCTGCTACATGGCGAGCAAACTCAATCACCGCCAACTGCATACCTAAACAGATGCCAAGGTAAGGAATTTTGTTCTCGCGAGCGTACTTGATGGCTGCAATCTTTCCTTCAGTACCTCTCTTACCAAAACCACCGGGAACTAAAATAGCGTCTAAACCAGCAAGACTTGAAACATCGCCACCGTCCAAATTCTCCGAGTCGATATAACGAATACCTACCTTCGTTTCATTATGAATGCCAGCGTGACGCAAAGCTTCAATTAGTGACTTATAAGATTCTGTTAAATCAACATACTTACCGACCATGCCAATCGTCACTTCATACTTCGGATTTTCGAGGCTGTGAACCAAACCGTTCCAAACAGATAAATTGGCTGGCTTAGGATCAATGCGTAATTCATTACAAATCAATTCGTCCAAGCCCTGCTCATGAAGCATTTGTGGAATCTTATAAATCGTATCAACATCCCAAACAGAAATAACCGCTCGTTCGCGCATATTCGCAAACAAAGAAATCTTGGCTCGCTCATCCTCAGGGATTGGGCGATCAGCACGGCACAACAAAGCCGTAGGCATGATGCCAATTTCTCTTAATTTTTGAACCGAGTGTTGTGTTGGCTTAGTTTTTAACTCACCAGCACTGGCAATGTAAGGAACCAATGTCAAATGAACGAATGCGGTATCACCTTGTGGTAATCTCAAGCTCATTTGGCGAGCAGCCTCTAAAAACGGTAAAGACTCGATGTCACCCACCGTACCACCAATTTCACAAATAGCCACATCTGCATGACCATCAAGACTGGCTTTAGCGCCACGCTCCACAAAACTTTGAATTTCATTGGTGATATGCGGAATGACTTGAACGGTCTTACCCAGATATTCACCGCGACGCTCTTTACGAATCACAGACTCGTAAATCTGACCCGTTGTGAAGTTATTGCTCCTGCGCATCTTGGCAGAAACAAATCTCTCATAGTGCCCCAAATCCAAGTCTGTCTCAGCACCATCCTCCGTCACAAATACTTCTCCATGCTGGAATGGGCTCATCGTGCCAGGGTCAACGTTGATATAGGGGTCTAATTTTAAGAGGGTGACTTTTAGGCCGCGCGATTCAAGAATGGCGGCTAAGGAGGCGGCTGCGATACCCTTCCCAAGGGAAGAAACCACACCACCAGTAACAAAGATGAATTTAGTCATCGAATATGCTTAGTGGGTAATACGCAATTATAGCGATACCCAGAAAGAATGCTCAAAATTTCATTCTGAAGCTTATTTTCAGCCAAAGAGCCTTTACCAGACTCAATCTTTAATTTCTGAGAAGATCCGACGAGGATTTTTGAACGTTATTGATGCCATGATCGACGTTGTGATTCACGCCAATCTTTTCTAGACCAATGCTTTCCTTTAAATTCCCAGATTTGAGCTCCTGTATCAACCGTCTCAAGAATTTGAATCTCGCGCTCCACATATCTTTCCACCACTTTCTTGTTGGGATGGCGGTATCGATTCCGATATCCCGCTTGTGCAACTGCCCATTGAGGCTTGATTGCATCAAGAAATATTGGAGATGAAGAAGTCGCGCTACCATGGTGAGGCATCAGCAAAATAGTTGTCAGCTCACCAGAATGCTGGTATTGATTTGCAATCATTGCCTCACCGCCACGCTCAACATCACCCGTTAGCCAAAATGAGTAATGCCCGTTTGTGACCTCTATGACACAACTTATTGCATTGGGCTTCCCGGTGTGGTGAACGCTGGCAAAGGTCATCTCTGGGCCAGGATGCCAGACCTTGAATAAGACACCGTCCCACCTCCAACTTTGACCAACTTGGCATGGCAAGGCTGGTAATTGAGAATCCTTGGCTTTATCAACCAAAAAATGCCATTCCGGCAAAGTGCCTAGCAAATCTCCAAAGGTCACACCTTTCATCAAGCTCAATGCGCCACCGACATGATCCGTATCTTTGTGACTGATGACCAAGCGATCAATGAATGAAATACCTTCAC
>CAXNHG010000094.1:0-4279 GCA_964202085.1 Polynucleobacter sp.
AAAAGTCTAAAAACCGTCAATTGGGTAAAATATCTTCAAAGTTGCAATTCTAAGAATATAAATGAAGTAGGAGACAAAATGTCAGAAACTATCGGCCACCACATCAATGGTGAGGTCATTCGTTTTGGCGGCTCAACTGCCCCAGTGTACGAGCCTGCAACCGGACAAGTTCGTGCAAATGTAGAGTTGGCTTCGGTCGACGGAGTTGCTAAAGCAGTTGCCGCAGCTAAAGCTGCTTTTCCAGCCTGGTCAACCACTCCTGTGACGCGCCGTGCCAAGGTCATGTTCAATTTCAAGGCCATCATCGAGGCTCGACTTGATGAAATGGCAGAAGTGATCACACGTGAACACGGTAAAACATTTGATGACGCCAAAGGCGAGATTCAGCGTGGTTTAGAGGTGGTGGATTTTGCTTGTGGCATTCCTCAGCTTCTTAAGGGTGAGTACACCGAGCAAATTGCCAAGGGTATGGATGCATGGACCATGCGTCAAGCTCTTGGCGTGTGTGCAGGTATCACACCATTTAACTTCCCAGCGATGGTACCGATGTGGATGTACCCAGTGGCGATCGCCTCTGGCAACACATTTGTTCTTAAGCCTTCAGAAAGAGATCCTTCAGCCACCTTATTAGCTGCTAAATGGTTGGAAGAAGCTGGCCTACCAAAAGGTGTCTTTAACGTTGTCCAGGGCGATAAGACCGCTGTGGACGCATTATTGAATCACCCTGATGTCAAAGCCATTAGCTTTGTTGGGTCAACCCCAATTGCTTCTTACATTTATGAAACAGCTGCTAAAAATGGTAAGCGCGTTCAGGCTTTGGGCGGAGCAAAAAATCACATGGTGATCATGCCTGATGCTGACTTAGATCAAGCGGTGGATGCTTTGATGGGTGCTGCTTACGGTTCTGCTGGCGAGCGTTGTATGGCGATCTCAGTAGCAGTGGCTGTAGGCAATGTGGCTGATGCTTTGATTGAGAAACTCTCTACTCGTATCAAAAAACTCAAAGTTGATAATGGTTTAACCCCGGGTGCTGAAATGGGCCCATTGGTGACCAAGGTTCATTTGGACAAAGTCACAGGCTACGTTAATGCTGGCGTTAAAGAGGGTGCTAAATTGGTGGTGGATGGTCGCAACTTAAAAGTGGCTGGTTGTGAAAATGGCTTCTTCTTGGGCGGTTGCTTATTCGACAATGTGAAGCCTAATATGAGCATCTACAAAGAAGAAATCTTTGGCCCAGTATTGAGCGTGATGCGTGTTGATGATGTTGCGACAGCAATCCAATTGATCAACGATCATGAGTATGGCAATGGCACAGCGATCTTCACCAGAGACGGTAATACTGCCCGCGAATTTGTGAGCCGCATTCAGGTGGGCATGGTGGGTGTGAACGTGCCTATTCCGGTACCAATGGCCTTTCATTCATTTGGTGGCTGGAAGCGCAGTCTATTTGGTGATCACCACGTGCATGGTCCAGAAGGTGTGCGTTTCTACACCCGCATGAAGGCTGTGACTCAGCGTTGGCCAGAAACCATCGCTCAAGGTCCTAGTTTTAGCATGCCTGTGAATGGCTAATGAATCGAATCCTTAGTTAATTTGTCTAACTTAAACCAATTATTCTCATTTTGCGTAGCTTGCTGGGCTTATGGATTTTGGTACAAGTTCTTTCCACCGCAAGCTTGATCAATCAACCCCAAATAGGTGGCTTTTTAGCGGCCTTTGCCACATCTTCTAAATAAGCTTGATGAGTTTCTTGCTCTTCAATTGATGCTAACTGCACCATCAATTTTGTTGGCAAAGGCTTGCGTTTTGAATTGGCTGCATCACCATCCATGCCATGCAAATCAATCATCAAATCTTCTTGACCACGGGTCATGGCTAAGTAGACTTCAGCTAATAGCTCAGCATCTAGAAGAGCGCCATGCAGAGTCCGATGTTCATTGCTGATCGCAAAGCGCTCGCACAGAGAATCTAAAGAATTTCTTTTACCAGGAAACATTTCTCGGGCATTTTTCAGGGTATCAACCACGCCCGCCACATGATCATCAACCTTGCCACGTTTTAAAAATCCAAATTCAGCATTTAAAAAGCCCACGTCAAACGGAGCGTTATGGATGATCACTTCTGAATCTTTTAAAAAAGTGATGATGTCATCAGCCACATCAGCAAAGACTGGCTTATCTGATAAAAACTCTACCGTTAAACCGTGAACAGCCACAGCACCCGGATCAATGTCTCTTTCAGGATTGATGTAATGATGAAGCTTATTGCCGGTTAAGCGTCGATCAATCATTTCTAGGCAACCAATTTCAATCACCCGATCACCGGTGAGTGGGTTAAGACCAGTTGTTTCCGTATCAAGAATGATCTGACGCATAAACTCTTTCTAATTTAAAAAATAACAAAAATTAAATCTCAAAACTTAAGTTTAATCTTTTAGCATTTCCGGAGAAATTTCGACAGGACCGGTGCCACTGTATTTATCTAAATAAAGGTAAATGACCGGCGTGATGAGCAATGTCACAACTTGCGACACAATCAAACCACCCACCACTGCAATACCTAATGGCTGCCTTAATTCTGCACCAGCACCTAAGCCCAATGCAATCGGTAATGCGCCTACCACAGCAGTCAGCGTCGTCATCGTGATAGGTCTGAACCTCAATAAGCAGGCAGTGCGTATCGCTTCACGAGGCGACATGTTTTGATTGCGCTGTGCGTCCAAGGCAAAGTCAATCATCAAAATCGCATTCTTTTTCACAAGACCAATCAAGAGCAAAATACCAATGGTCGCAATGATGGTTAATTCCAAATTAAACACTCTTAAAAAGATCAAAGCGCCGATTGCTGCAGATGGCAAGCCTGCCAAAATCGTCAAGGGGTGAATATAGCTCTCATACAAAACACCCAATAAAACGTAAATCACCAATACTGCTGCTAACAATAAAATAATTTGACTGGACTGACCACTTTGGAATACCGCGGCATCACCACCATAACTGGTGATGATCGATGGCGGTAATTGAAGTTCTTTGACGTATTGCTCTAATTTCTTGGTGGCATCACCCAAGGCTACATCAGGCGCCAGGTTAAATGAAATCGTCACCGCAGGCACTTGCCCTTGGTGGTTCACAGCAGTTGGGCCAATGGTTCTTCTGAATGAAGCAATACTCGATAGTGGGACCAACTTATCATTGATTCTGCCTCTCACATAAATGCCATTTAGGTCAGTTTCATATTGCTTGTACTTATTTTCTACCTGCAGGATCACTTGGTAAGTATTTACGCTCGTATAGATGGTCGATACCTGTCTTTCGCCATACGCAGAGAACAAAGCATTCCGAATATCGGCAACCGTCACACCTGCGCTCGCGGCTTTTTCTCGATCAATGTCAATTTGAGCTTGCAAACCGTTTAATTGGGAATCAGTGGTGATATCGCGGAAGATGCTTGGGTCTGAACGCATCTTTTCAGTGACCTTGTTGGACCATTCATTAACGCCCTCAAAGCCCACGCTTTGTAAAATGTATTGGTAGCGACTCTTGGTGACCTTGCCGCCCAATTGCAAGTTTTGAATCGGACGCAAATAAACTGCTAAGCCTGGAATATCTTTCAAGTCATAGCGCAGACTCTCCAGAACTTTCTTCATCGGGACTCTGTCACCACGCGGTTTCAAATTAACAAGCATCCTACCAGCGTTCGTGCCAGAATTTGGATCACCGCCAATCACCGCCACTAAGCCCTCGATATTCGAATTGTTGCGAATAATATCTGCAGCTTTGTTATGTAACTCGACCATAGCCTCAAATGAAATATCAGGGGCGGCTTCAGTGTTCACAAATAGTTGACTGGTATCTTCTTCTGGAAAAAAACCTTTGGGACTTAAGATAAATAAACCAACCGTGATGACAAACGTTGCCAAGGCGCCTTGTAAAACTTTCTTTTGATTGTGCAATGCCCAATCAAGTGCCTTTTCATAGATAGCCAAAACTTGATTGAAATACTTCTCAAACTTGATTGTGATCGGCGGCTCTTTGGCTTTTCGATCATGCTTTAGTAAAAAGCGGCTACACAGCATCGGCACCAGAGTGAGTGACACCACTGCCGATACCAAAATAGATAGCGACACGACCACCGCGAATTCTCTGAACAGCAAACCAAGTGGGCCTGGTAAAAAGAAAATTGGAATGAACACGGCAACCAAAGAAATAGAGATCGAAATAATTGTGAAGCTCACTTCACGGCTACCTAATAGAGATGCCTTTAAAGGGTGCATGCCATT
>CAXNHG010000095.1:0-4259 GCA_964202085.1 Polynucleobacter sp.
TATCTCCGCCAAGAAATCTTTGTTTATCCGCTCTTCAGGCAAAGTCACAGGCAACGTTGAATTCTCGGAAATTGAAGTTGAAAAAGGTGGCAATCTTCAGGGCACCCTTACCAAAATTAATGGTTCATCTTCAATTTAATTATCAAGAAATCTAATGTTCAATAGAAAATCAAATCAATCAGATGCCCAAGACAATGACTTCACTGAGGATATCGATTCCATGAATGATTCATTACCCAACGATCCATACGACCAAAGCCCTGCGCCTGAGCAACAAACTCAATCTGGACTTACTGAACCATTAAAACCCTCTGTGATCAGTGAAGGTTTTGAGTTCACTGGTGACGTGAACTTTCAAGGAACATTGAATGTGGACGGCCTAGTCAACGGAAGTGTCACAGTGCAAAATCTATTGATCGGCAGCAGCGGAAAAGTGAGTGGCTCAATTAGAGCAACAACCATCCAAGTACGAGGAACATTCACCGGAGACGCAA
The DNA here is from genome assembly GCA_964202085.1 of Polynucleobacter sp. GTDB lineage: Bacteria > Pseudomonadota > Gammaproteobacteria > Burkholderiales > Burkholderiaceae > Polynucleobacter. The sequence continues at coordinate 495 of CAXNHG010000095.1, forward strand.
CTTGCCAGGATTTAACCATTGGTGGTCAAGCCAGCGTTAATGCAAAGATAAACTACTCATCACTCACCATTCAAAGGGGTGCGATGATTCAAGGTGAATTAACCAAGTCCTGAAAGACTCAAAAGTCTTTTTTGTATTGAAGAATCAGATTTTAATCCTTCAATCATCTCTTACCAAATGGTATTGATGAAACCTCTTTGCTGTTAACTTCATTTTTTGCAAATTCAATTGCTCGTTTGTTCATAACAATGATATTGATGCGGCGATTGATAGGGTTTTGAGGATCCTTGGCATCTTGCAAAATGGCCGAAGATAAACCCACAACTTTCATGATTCGACTCTCCTCTAGTCCAGACTCAATCAGCGATCTTCTCGCTGAATTAGCCCTGTCTGCTGATAACTCCCCGTTAGAGTAACTCTTATTGGCTCTGGGATATGGAATGGAATCAGTGTGGCCTGATATGGTGATCGGGTTCGTCAATGTGTTAATGGCCGGCACCAACTCCTTCAAAATTACTTTGACATAGCTTTGTAATTGAGAACTCCCCAAGGGGAACATGGGTCTATTTTTCTCATCAACAATCTGTATTCTTAAGCCTTCGGTAGTAATGTCAATATTGAGCTGCTTGTTGTAAGGCGCTAGGCGCTCATTGTTTTGAAGCAAGCTATCCAATTGCTTTTTTAATTGCTCAAGTCTTTGCTGATCAACCGCTTCTGATTCTGCTGCTAAATTTTGAGCAAGCGGCATCAACTCTTTTTTAAAAACCTCCACAGATGTTCTGGTGTCATCGTTAGAGCGGTTCATTTGCGCATCTTTGCGCGTGAGATCAGTTCCTCCACCTTTAATAACTGATGAAGAATCTCCGATGGTCTGACCAATCTCTAAAATAGTTAGTTTTATTGGTTGTTTAAAATACTCTTCAATACCTTTGAGTTTATTTTCATCAGCATTGCTGAGCAACCACATCAATAAGAAGAATGCCATCATCGCTGTTACGAAGTCAGCGTAAGCAATTTTCCAAGCGCCGCCGTGATGGCCACCGGCAACCTTCTTAATTCTTTTTACAACAATGATGGGTTTTTTATTAGGCCCAGACATTATGCAGCGGCCTTTGCAGCTTCCTTAGGCTTCTCAGCGTAATCAACTTTAGTTGCTTTGATCTGATCTTCAAGCTCTTTAAATCCAGGGCGCTCGGTTGAATAAAGAACTTTTCGACCAAACTCAACTGCCACAGCAGGTGGAAATCCGTTCATATTTGCCAGAATAGCAATTTTCATACATTCGAAAGATTTGGTTGAATCGTGCAATTTGCTCTCTAGCAAGTTAGCCAGCGGTGCCACAAAACCATATGACAACAAAATACCTAAGAAAGTACCTACTAGTGCATGCGCAATCAAAATACCGAGTTCTGCCGGGGGCAAACCAACAGATGCCATGGTGTGCACCACGCCCATAACAGCAGCAACAATACCAAAGGCCGGCATAGCATCTGCCATCTTTGCGAATATATGAACAGGCACCTCACCTTCGTGGTGATGCGTTTCTATTTCAACATCCATTAAGTTTTCAATCTGGAATGGATCCATCGTTCCAGACACCATCAAACGCAAATAATCGCAAATAAATTCGACGTGATGATGGCTCTCTAAAATTTTTGGATAGCGTAAAAATATTTTGCTTTTTTCAGGCTCTTCAACATCTTCTTCGATATTCTTCATGCCTTCATTACGAATCTTTGTGAAGATTGCATAAAGTACTAAAAGTAAATCTAAATAAAGTTCTTTGTTGTATTTAGAGCCTTGAAACAAGGTGGGCACTGCTGCACCAGCCGCCTTTAGTGCTTTGATAGTATTACCAGCAACCAAAGCACCGGCTGCAGCGCCGCCAATCATCAATAATTCAATTGGCTGCAATAGTGATGCTAAATGGCCGCCCGCCATAACAAATCCGCCAAATACAGAGAAGGCAACCACAATAAATCCGATGACTACTAGCATGGTTGGCCTTTAGAAAGATTGGTCAATTTAATTAAAGTCATGTTTATATCTAATATATGAAACTATTTTTTAAGTCTTGCTTGATTACTTATTCTGAGTTCAGGACACTTCTTTTAGGCTCTGTTTTTGTTAAAAAGGTGAATAATATCGCTTCTAGTAACAATCCCGACCGGCACAAAATCAGCGTCAACAATTGGAATGCAGCTGATATGGTTTTTATCAAACATATCAATTGCATCCTCAACCTCTGATTGATCATCAAGATACAAAGGATGTCTCTCAACAATCTGTCCAACACGTTGATTGAGCGTCGCTAAGTCTCGAGTGGTGTAAACATTTGAATTGACATAAGGACTGATTGCCAATAAAAGTTCACGCTCACTCAAAACACCCATTAACTTACCCTCTTCAATAATAACAATATGTTCAAACTTGTTAACGGCCAAGATTTCTTTAACTTCACTCAAAAAGTCATCTAAAGTGGCTGTACTTGGGGGTGACGACATTATTTCAGTAATTTTCATAAAAACCTCCTAGGCTTAACTACTTTAAAGACTTTAAAGACTTATTGGTTAGGTTTTTCTCCAAATATGAAGAGTTTTTCCGTAACTAATTTCAATTTTTTCGATTGTTTCGTTATGCGCACATGGGATCTCAAAACAGTAACTGGCTAATATGGCCCCTGTTTTCATCTGGTTTTTGGCTTGCAAATACAGAGCAGGCATTGCGGCAGGCGATAGAAATGCAAAAATAAGATCTTGTTGAGCAAAATTCATGCGTCGGTAGTCTTGACGTAAAAATTGACAATCAATCTTCAATGCCTGCTGACGCATGCGGCTGTAAAGCCAGATGATGGGCGACAACTCAACCCCAACAACCGTCGCATCGGGTTTTTGTTTTTTTATAAATAAACAAAAACCACCGAAGCCGCTGCCTATTTCTAGTACGTTTACCGGTTGATCGCTGGGCAGAAGGTCCGCAATTTCCGACCAAACAACCTCTGTTGAAGGGTAATAAGGCACTCTCGTTAAAAAATTACTCCAGTAAAACAGTGCCAGGATTAAAAATCCTGCGAGAAAGATAGAGGATGACCAATTAAAGCTCTGAAATATTCCAACCATGATTGGAAATAGCGCATTAATCCAGCACCACCATTTGGGAAGGCCCATCCAGTAGCTTAAGAGCGCGGCTGCCAGTGCTATAAAAATTAACTGATAAGTTGTAGCAATTTCAACCGGTAATTCTGAGCTAAAAAGGTCTTTGATCACAAACGAGATGATCGTGAGTGCAAATAATAAGAAAAGCGAGGTAAATTGTGGGCGGTTCTTAATGAAGGAAAGAACTGTTTGACGACTATTCACGGCGGAGATAATTATGCGGCGGCTTGTCTGGCCGCATTAGTAGCGTCAATAAATTTCTGGGTCTTACCGGCACGAGAAGGCACATCGCACAGTCCACAAACGTAATTGCGCTTCATCAATGGTCTTGAAATAAATTCGCCCGTGCATGATTTGCAAACAGCGGTGGTCAACATATCGCATTTCATAAAGCGGTTCAAGGTCCAGGCTCTGGTAAGTGATAGCACTGGCTCCTCACCAAACACATGTGGAAATTGCTCTAGATACAACTTATAAGCTTTGATGATGGCTGATATTTCAGAAATATCAGAATTTAGTTTCAACTGCTTATAAACACTCAAAAATAGTGATGTGTGAATATTGGGCTGCCACGTTAAGAACCAATCAGAAGAGAATGGCAACATCCCTT
>CAXNHG010000096.1:0-4258 GCA_964202085.1 Polynucleobacter sp.
TGAATAAACTCCGTTGATAGATAGATTAAAAACCCCAAATTATACAGTGTTAACAAGGGATTTCCCGAGTAAGAAATAGCTAAAAGCGTTGATTTTTAAGGAAAAGTCCTGAAATCAACCGGCTAAAATTGGGCTGAAACAGCAAAAAGGTATAAAAACACCCCTATTCGTCTATCAACAATCGAATTCCCCCTTGAAATTCATGGGAAATGGCTATACTTACTCTACGAGTCCAGTGGTGGGCGAGTCATGTTTACACATAAAGGAGAATCAATGAGCGATTTAAACACTTATGGTTTTGGAAATAGCGGCGCTACATCCAGCGTTCAGGTCCGCAACCGAGTGTTGCGTAACACCTACGCACTTTTAGCGTTATCAATGGTGCCTACAGTTTTAGGCGCTTGGATTGGTGTTGCGACAGGATTTTCACTCTTTGCTGGAAGCCCTTTCATTGGTTTGATCGCCTTTTTAGTGATCGCATTCGGTTTTTTCTGGGCAATTGAAAAGAACAAAGACTCTGGTCTAGGCGTTGTTCTATTGCTAGGCTTCACATTCTTCATGGGTCTAATGCTCTCACGTTTGATTGGCTCAATCCTCGGATTTAGCAATGGTGCAAGCTTGATCATGACAGCCTTCGGTGGTACTGCCGTGATTTTTGCTGGTATGGCGAGCTTGGCTGGCACCATTAAGAAAGACTTGTCACAAGGTCTTGGCAAATGGCTGTTCATTGGCGTGATTTTATTGATCCTTGCTTCAGTGGCTAACATTTGGCTTCAAATGCCTGCTTTGATGCTCACAATCAGTGTTGTAGCGATTGCAATCTTCTCAGCATTCATCTTGGTGGATGTTCAGCGCATCATCAACGGTGGTGAAACTAACTACGTGGTGGCAACTTTGAGTATCTACCTAAGTGTTTACAACGTGTTTAGCAATTTACTAGCTCTGTTGGGCATTTTTGGTGGTGATCGCGAGTAAGTCACTCTAGATAAAAGAAAAGGCCAGCATTGCTGGCCTTTTTTATTACTGATTCATCATTGGCTTTTGAGGCCTGGTCTTTTGAATCCAGTGGCTCAGCGCTCGAAAACAGCAATCGATTCAATGTGAGAAGTATGCGGGAACATATTGATCACACCAGCCGCCTTCAATTGGTATCCTGCTTGACCAACCAGAATGCCTACATCTCTGGCCAAGGTCGCCGGATTACAAGAAACGTAAACAATGCGCTTTGGCAGATAAGCCTTTACTTCAGCGTCTTCTGAATTAGCCATCATGCCCAACGCTGCAGCCAAAGCCATCGCGCCGTCGCGCGGTGGATCAATCAACCATTTATCAGCCTTGCCCCATGACTGAATCACTTCTGGGGTCACTTCAAATAAATTACTGCAGGCAAAATTCACACGGTTGCCCAAATGATTGTGAATGGCATTTTCTTTGGCTCTTGCAGTTAAACCATCACTGCCCTCAATACCAAAAACTTCGGCCGCTCTTCTGGCCAGAGGTAATGTGAAATTGCCGATGCCACAAAATAAATCAATCACGCGCTCTGATGCTTGAGGGGCTAGCAGTTGAATCGCTTTACTGACCAACACCCTGTTCACTTGATGATTGATCTGCGTGAAGTCAGTCGGCTTGAATGGCATTTCAATATCAAACTCTGGAAGTCTGTAGTAAAGATGGCTGTCTGCAGGATGCAGTGGATGAGCACTGTCAAGACCAGCGGGCTGCAACCATATATCAATGTCATGGATTTGCGCAAAGGTGATCAGCATTTGTTGATCTTCAGAGCTCAATGGCTCCAAGTGTCTTAGAACAAAAGCGGTCGTTAAAGATCCTGTGGTCTTACCTTCGCCAATTGCAAATTCGAGTTGCGCCAGCTCACCAGGGATTGATAGCTTAGCAATCAGCTCTCGCCAACGGGGCAATAAATTAGACACATGTATCGGCAAAATATCGCAGGACAACATGTCAGTGATACGACTGCCTTTTTTTTGATGAAAGCCCACCAACACTCGGCCTTTAGGAATCTTGAATATCGACAAACGACCACGATAGCGATACTCCCAAGTTGGGCCCGATATGGGGCGCAAAATAACTTCTGGACGCACGCGCCCAAGATATTTCAGGTTATCTTCTAGAACTCTCTGCTTCATCGCCAGTTGCGCTCTGGCATCCAAATGCTGCATCGAGCAACCGCCACACTCATTAAAAGAAGGGCACTTTGGTGTGACGCGACTCGATGAAATTTTAAAAATATGGGTGAGCTTGGCTAACTCAAATTTACTTTTGACTTTGTAAGATTGAAATTCAACATCTTCTCTGGGTAATGCGCCATCGATAAAAACCACCTTACCAGGCGCACCATTTTCATCCAATGGTCTAGCAACACCTTGTGCCTCAAGGTTCAGAGATTCAACAACGACTCGGGTCACAGGCTATATTTTGAATCTACAGAAAAGTTATTCAAGTACTCCTGCCAAAACGCACCATTAGCAGTTTTAGATTCTTTGAGTAATTCATTTTTAACAAACTGAATCTCCTCTTCATATTCCTCAGGAGAAACACCGCCACGCATTCTTTGAAAACGGCAATAGACCAAATAAGTGTTCACAACATCGGTTTCACAGTAATCGCGGATCTCTTTGATCTTGCCGTCTAAAAAGCCCTGCCAAACCTGGCTGCCATCCATGCCCATTTTCCCAGGGAAGCCACACAACTTGGCCAAAGCATCAAGTGGTGCATTAGCACGCCCCGAGAACTTTGCTAGCAAATCCATCAAATCAATATGACGCATGTGATAGCGACTAATGTAGTTATTCCATTTAAAGTCTCTGCTATCGCTATCGCCGCTCTCACCCATCTCCCAATACCTAGAAGACACCACGCCGCTCAATAAAGCGCGGTAATGCAGCACGGGTAAGTCAAAACCACTACCGTTCCAAGATACGAGTTGAGGTGTGTATTTTTCAATCAGATCAAAGAAGGCTTGGATGATTTCTTTTTCAGAACTTCTAGAATCGCCAAGACTGCCCACTTTGAATTGCGGTGCACCTTCCTTGGTGGTGCGACGAATCACACAAGAAATTGCCACCACCTTATGCAAGTGCAATGACATGAATTCACTACCAGTCTTTTCTTTTCGAAGAGCCAGCGCCTGATTGACCACCTCCTCATCAGAAACAGAATCAGGGATGTTTTCCAAGCGTCGAATGCCAGCAGCGTCTGGAATGGTTTCAATATCAAAAACTAATACACCTGCCATGAGAAATATCTTTCTTTCCATTTGTTAGATACATGAATCAATCATCAAGCACTGAACCCTTGTCTAATCCGTGACTCGATAAATGTTTCTTGAGTTTAATCAAAGATTCTTGCTGAATTTGACGAATGCGTTCTTTGGATAAACCTAATTCTTTTGCAAGACCTTCCAAGGTTGCTGGCTCTTGATTATCAAGCCCATAACGCCTGGTGATGACCATGCGTTGGTCTTCTTTTAAATTTTTTAACCAACTTCTCAACATTTCGTCCAGTTGGGACTTTTCAACCTCTAAATCAGGAGCGGCACTGCGATCATCAGAAATAAAATCGAGCAGGCTAGATCCCGGATCTAAATCTCGAGGAGCATCCAAGGATGTGGTGTGCTCAGCCAATGCCAGGGCGTCCGCAACATCTTCCACTGATTTACCCGTTAAACTGGCGATATCTTCAAGGTCTGGCGCTCTGCCTTGGGCACCCAAAGCTTGCTCTAAAAAACGAGTCGCTCTTAATACTTGATTGATTTCTCGAATAACATGAACAGGCAAACGAACAGTTCGCACTTGATTCATCAAAGCCTTTTCGACACTTTGCCTAATCCACCAAGTTGCATAAGTTGAAAATCTAAAACCTCGTTCAGGCTCAAATTTGTCTAAAGCGTGCATCAGCCCTAAGTTACCCTCCTCAATTAAATCAGGCAAAGGTAAACCGCGATGCATGTAGGTTTTAGCAATGCTCACAACCAAACGCAAGTTGTGCTCAATCATGGCCTGTCTGGCCGAAAAATTCCCAGCCTTGGCCTGGGTCGCTACCCTGAGTTCTTCTTCGGGAGTAAATAAAGGTTTGCTAGAGATTTGCTGGAGATAACGCTGCACAATATCCGCAGACAATTCAGCAGCTAAAACTTCTTTCAATTCATCTGCATCAAGCGCTTGACTATTTAAATCAGTTAGCTCGGAAAAGTCATTGAATGAGCTGCTACCTAAGTCTAATGATTTGGTCATGC
>CAXNHG010000097.1:0-4244 GCA_964202085.1 Polynucleobacter sp.
TTTTTTATAGAGTATTTGTTAGTGTCATTAACTGATTATTTGGAGAGTACAAAACCTTTGAGTTTGGCAAACGCTCCTTCAACCAAAGATTTTTGTTGATCTTGGTGTAAATGAGAGTAACCACAGGCAGGAGAGGCTGAAGCTGGACGACCTGAGTAACCCAATTTTTGACCCTCTGTCATGTTCTCGTGAATGTTGTGTTGAATGAAGAACCATGCGCCCTGATTTTGTGGCTCATCTTGACACCAAACAATTTCGGTTGCTTTTGGATATTTATTCATTTCTGTAGCAAATGCTTTGTGTGGGAATGGGTACAGTTGTTCAACACGGATCAATACCACGTCGGTTTGTTTTTTAGCTTCACGAGCTTTGACCAAGTCGTAATAAACCTTGCCTGAGCAAGCCACCACACGGGTGACTTTCTTAGGATCAATGCTCTCGTCCAATTCACCGATCACTGTTTTGAATTCGCCTTTGGTGAATTCTGAAACTGGTGATGTGGCATCTTTGTTTCTCAACAAAGATTTTGGAGTCATGATGATCAATGGCTTGCGGAACTGACGGATCATCTGACGACGCAACAAGTGGAAGATTTGTGATGCAGTGGTTGGCTGAACAACTTGCATGTTCATATCAGCGCACAACTGCATGAAACGCTCAGGACGTGCTGATGAGTGCTCAGGACCCTGACCTTCATAACCGTGAGGCAACATCAGCACTAGACCATTGGCACGACCCCATTTCACTTCGCCAGAGGCGATGAATTGATCGATCACCACTTGAGCACCGTTCACGAAGTCGCCGAACTGGGCTTCCCAAATGGTCAAAGTGTTTGGTTCTGCAGCTGCGTAACCGTATTCAAATCCTAGAACCGCTTCTTCTGAAAGAATCGAGTCGATCACCGTGAAGTTGGCTTGACCATCCGCAACGTTTTCCAAAGGAACGTAGGTGCCGATGTCCCACTTTTCACGATTTTGATCATGGATCACTGCGTGACGGTGCGTGAATGTGCCACGGCCTGAGTCTTCACCTGATAAACGAATCGGGTAACCGCTCGCTACCAATGAAGCAAACGCCATGTGCTCGCCCATACCCCAATCAACGTTGACTTCGCCACGACCCATGGCCGCACGATTATTGAGTACGTTTTCAACGAGGTTGTGTGGCTTAAAGCCTTCTGGCACTTTTGTAATACGTTCTGCCAAGCGCTTCCACTCTGCTAAAGGAATCGCTGTGTCTGCTGAGTCTGTCCATTTCTTGTTTAAGAATGGTGACCAATCAACCGCGTATTTGCCTTTAAAGTTAGAGATCACTGGGTCTACTGTGTGCTTACCAGCATCTGTTGCCGTGCGATAGGCCTTGACCATTTCGTCACCGCCACCAGCTTCTAATACGCCTTGAGCTTCTAGTTTGTCGGCATACAACTTGCGAGTACCAGGGTGTTGCGCAATCTTTTTGTACATCAAAGGTTGAGTCAAGGCTGGAGTGTCTTGCTCGTTATGACCTAATTTACGGAAACAAATGATGTCAATCGCCACGTCTTTTTTGAAGGTATTGCGATATTCAACCGCCAACTGAGTAGCAAACACCACTGCTTCTGGATCATCACCGTTGACGTGCAATACAGGCGCCTCGATTGTTTTCAAGATGTCTGTACAGTAAAGCGTTGAGCGCATATCGCGTGGGTCTGATGTGGTGAAACCAATTTGGTTGTTGATCACGATGTGAATCGTGCCACCTGTGTGATAACCCCGAACCTCAGCCATCGCCAAGGTTTCTTGAACCACGCCTTGACCAGCAATCGCTGCGTCACCGTGAACCAAGATGGGCATCACTTGAGCGCCTGTTGTGTCGCCACGACGATCCATACGGGCACGCACTGAACCTTCAACCACTGGGTTGACGATCTCTAAGTGAGATGGGTTGAATGCCAATGACAAGTGCACGGGGCCACCAGGAGTCGAAACGTCGCTGGAGAAACCTTGGTGGTACTTCACATCACCAGAGGGTAAATCTTCTGGGGCGGTGTGATCGAATTCAGCGAACAAGTCTTTAGGCATTTTGCCCAAGGTATTCACTAACACGTTCAAGCGACCGCGGTGAGCCATGCCGATCACGATTTCTTGTACACCGGCAGTGCCAGCTACTTTGAGCACTTCATCCATTGAAGCGATGAAACTTTCACCACCCTCTAATGAGAAACGCTTTTGGCCCACATATTTTGTGTGCAAGTAACGCTCTAATCCTTCAGCAGCTGTTAAGCGCTCAAGAACTTGTTTTTTCTTTTCTGGTGAGAAGCTAGGAGTTGATCTCGCAGCTTCTAATTTTTCTTGCCACCAACGCTTGATCTTTTGATCAGTGATGTACATGAACTCAGCACCGATGGTGCCTGAGTATGTTTGTCGCAAATTTTGTAACAACTCACGCAAAGGCATGTTGTCTTTGCCAAAGAATGTGTTGCTGGTATTAAAGACGATGTCCATGTCAGCATCACCCAAACCATAGAAGGCAGGATCGAGCTCTGGAATATTTGGGCGCTCAGTGCGCTTGAGTGGGTCTAAATCGGCCCAACGATTACCAACGTTGCGGTGAGCAGCGATGAGCTGTTGTGCAACAACGCGTTTGCGACCTAAGTCTGAATCGGCAGAGTCATTGATGACACGGATCGGACCTTGCTTGGCACGCTGTGCAAAAGCGTTGACCACTGGGGCATGAGGTACATCGTGTTTGGTGGAACCATCAACAGCAGGCACCAGTTGAACATTGTCAAAATATTCACGCCAATAGTCTGTGACAGAAGCTGGATTTTTAAGATAGGCTTCGTAGAGTTCTTCTACGTAAGGCGCGTTACCGCCGAAGAGGTAAGAGCTACCCCTGTATGACTGCATCATATTGCTCACCTTTCATCGGGTATCCCGAGTTTGTAGTGGGTTATAACCTTCCGCGACACGGCTTGACCGGTTAGCGGATTGCGTACAAGTTGTAACTTCCACGGAAAAATTTCCGTTATCGATAGCTTAACACTTTCAACACTGATTTGCCTGACTTTTTTAACAAAAGTCACTTTAAAACCAATGCTTATCTCGCCCTTTTAGTTTTTTCATTAACAAATTGATTACTTTTGTCAGCTTCTTGTAGGAAATTTCCTACAAGAAAATCAGAATCGTCTGATTACATGACAAAAAAATTAAATATACGATTTCAGGTCCTTTCATCAATTAATAGGAAAGTATTAGATGGACCTTAAAAACGAAGCAAATCCTAAAGATTTCTTGAGTACTCGCGAAACCGCGAAGCATCTTCAAGTATCACTAGGTACCGTCCAAAAGATGGTTGAAACCGGCGAGCTACTGGCTTGGAAAACCCGAGGCGGTCACCGCCGCATTTTAATGTCTTCATTGGAGCAATTGCTGACTCGGCGCAGGATGGGTATCCGCGAACGCTGTGGCAATCAGTTCTTATTACTCTGTATTTTGCGAGGCGAGGAGCAATTCGAAGACTTCAAGAAGTTCGTCGAGCCTTGGGAGTCTTCAGTAGATTTGCATTTGTGCCATGACACCCTAGAAGCCTTGATGCAAGCGGTTTCTTTGTCACCTGATGTGATTTACCTGGATTGGCAGATCAGTCCTGTTGAGCAAGTGCATTTACTTCATTACTTGCAGAAAAACTTGCACACCAGGCACATCCCTACCTTAATCGAAGCTGGCTTCTTAAAACTGCATCCGCAGGTGCTGCAGATACCTCCAGAGATCAAAGAATATCCGCCCAATAAGGAACCTAAGATTTTGACCAATGCCATGATCAGGGGCTACAAGAAAGATAAGCTGGTTTCTGCCAAAGGCGAGCTTAATTTACTCTATACCCATAAGATGGAAACCCTGATTTTGGATTGCCTGGTGCAGAAATGTGAAGAGACTGGGATATAAGCTCTGACTATAAAGATCTGAGTTAAATGATCTGGAGAAAATATGAGTTTGTATGAATAAAAGGTCTGTTAATCTTTATTAACAGACCTTTTATCGTTGATTCTTTAACTATTTATTAATATATTACTTAATACAGAAATATTAAATTACGGATTAAATCGCGCCTTAAATAGCAAACTGAGCGCGATTTTGACCATCGATCCATTTGGGTGCTTTGCCACGGCCAGTCCAGGTTTCACCGGTCTTTGGGTTGCGGTATTTAGCTGCTACCTTGCCGCCGCGTGAACCTGCAGGGCCTTTGCGATTGAAGATATCAGA
>CAXNHG010000098.1:0-4244 GCA_964202085.1 Polynucleobacter sp.
TGTTGCTGCACCCTAGATAGGCCATTGAAGGCAGAAGACTTGACGAAGATGCGGTAATGCCCGGCGCCACCCTGAGCGCCAGCATGACCAGCATGTAAATGACTTTCATCATCAATTTTTAATGAATCAATGGATAAAGCCTGTTTTAAGGCAAGCTCGTATTTCTCGATACGGGAATTTGAAGTGCTCATAGACTCAAGCTTCCTCGTGATCAATGAACTTATTCAGCCAAAAGCCTTGGGCCAATACAAAGGCAAACAAAAGACCCATGCCGCCGAATAACTTAAAGTTCACCCAGGTGGCCTCATCAAACTGATAAGCCACATACAAATTCAGTAAACCCATACCCAAAAAGAACAAACTCCAAGCCAAGTTCAATTGAGGCCAGAGCTGTTGTTCAGCTTCAGGTTTAAAACGTATTTGCTTGCCCATCGCCATTTGAATCAAATTTTTATTCCAGAAAGTCACGCTGGCCCAGAGACCCACCGCAAACAACCAATACAGAATCGTTGGCTTCCACTGAATAAAGGCCTTGTCTTGCAAACCGATGGTTAAACCACCGAACACCACAATCAAACCCAAGCTGGCCCATTGCATGGGTTCTACTTTTCTATATTTCAGACCCAACCAGCCGATTTGCGCAATCGTGGCAATGATGGCCACGGCAGTGGCCACATAAATATCTGCCATCTTGAAGGCCACGAAAAACAAAATAACTGGCAGTAAATCAAATAAAAATTTCATAAATCACTTTTTGATCATTAATTCTAAGAATTGTTTATAGAGATGTAACTTGATCAGAAAATTATTGATCAAGCCTCATCCTTGAATTTTAACGAAGCTGAGTTGATGCAGTACCTTAATCCTGTGGGTGCTGGACCATCTTCAAACACATGGCCCAAATGAGCATCACAATTCTTGCAACGAACTTCTGTACGGATCATGCCATGCGCCATGTCTTTGTGTTCCGCAATCACATCAGCTTCTAAAGGCTGAAAGTAACTTGGCCAGCCACAACCAGCATCAAATTTGGTTTCAGAGGCAAATAAAGGTGTGCCACAGCAAACACAGTCATATTTTCCGGCTTCCCAGTGATCCCAGTAGCGCCCACTGAAAGGGTGCTCTGTGGCTGCTTGGCGCGTGACCCGGTACTCAATATCACTCAAGATGGCTTGGTATTCTTGATCGGTTTTCTTCATAGGCTCATTGTACGAGTGATGATGTGAATCTTTGGTTTAAGCATTTATCTAAGTTTGAAGTTAATAAAAAATCAAATCATTCTTTAAGAAGAGCAACTGATGGCCAAATGAGTCAATTCAGGGGGAGGGCCCATCGCATAGTCCTCAGACACTGCTTGAGACTCATAAGGGTTTTCTAGAATCTTCAATAAACGAGCCACTTCGGAGAAGTCTTTCTTTTGCGCTAATTCAATCGCGTTTTGCGCCAAGTGATTGCGCAAAACATACTTGGGATTAATTTGTCGCATCTGTTCTAAGCGCTGATCTTTAGAGTGCTTTTCAAGGCTCAAGCGTTCTTGGTATTTCTTGTCCCAGACTTCTAATGATTTTGGTAAATCTTGGCCTTCTGAAAGATTTCTAAAAAAAAGTGTGTGATCGAGTTGATGCTGATGCAAACCTTGCAACAGTTCTTCGAGCAAAGCCACATCTTTGCTATCCGTAATATTTAAACCCAATTTTTGCCTGAACAAGCTTTGCCAGTTGGCAGCGTATTCGCGGTTGTAATGATCCAAGGTGTCTTTGATTTTATTGATCGCTGCTTCTTGATCCAAGCCCAAGGAGCCATGGAGTTCTTCTTGTAAAGCTTCTAACATCGCGCTGGCCAAACAATACAAATTCCAGTGTAAGACTTCAGCTTGGCGGTGATAGGCATAACGACCACCATGATCAGAATGATTGCAAATGTGATCAATCTGAAAAGTATCTAAAAAGCCAAAAGGGCCGTAGTCCAAGGTCAATCCCAACAAGCTGGTGTTGTCAGTGTTCAGAACCCCATGACAAAAACCCAATCCTTGCCATTGAGCCACCATGCGAGCGGTGCGCAAAGCAATCTGCTCGAGCAGGCTCAAATAAGGGGTGGGGATGTTGGCGCATTCAGGGTAGTGATGTTTGATCAAATGATCAAGAGTCAGGCGCAATTCTTCATGCATGTGATTCTGACCATAGTGCTCAATATGGCCAATCCGTAAAAAGCTTGGGGCCACCCGTGCACAAACGGCGGCAGTTTCTCTGGTTTCACGAAACACGGGCATGTCTGAGCCAACCACCGCCAGAGCTCGTGATGTTGGTACGCCCAAAGCATGCATGGCTTCACTGCATAAAAACTCTCGGATCGATGAGCGCAAGACAGCTCGACCATCGCCCATTCTTGAATAAGCTGTTTTGCCGGCACCCTTTAGTTGAAGCTCTTGGCCTTTCACATCACCTAGGTAGATCGCTCGACCATCCCCTAATTGGCCGGCCCACACACCAAACTGATGACCACTGTAAGCAGTGGCATAGGGACTGAACACTTCCTGGCCCACTTGAGTCTGATTACCAGCCAATACATCAAGCCAAGCTGGATCAACGGGTAGGCCATTATGGGTAGGAATGCCCAAAGTCTGGGCAGCACGCTCAGAAAAACCAACCCAATAAGGGACTGGAATAGGGGTCGGCTGGAGGTTTTGAACCAGCGCTAAAGAGTCACTGGCAGGTAAATGAAAGGGCATAAGGTCACTATTTTTCTAATGCCTCATTCTAGGTAGCTTTTGAAATATTTGCTGAAAAGTTCTATAAGGCCTGGATAACCCCGATTAATATATGGCTATGGATCAAAAACAACTCAAAGAACTGGGCGTGGAGCTCGATGTTCCCTTCTTAAAACTGCTGGGTGTGCGATGTCTGCGCGCTGAATTGGGTGAAGGCGAAGTAGTTTTATCCTTAAAGCCAGAACACAACAACAGCTGGGAAGTGGCACACGGCGGTGTTTTATTGACTTTGATGGATGTTGGCATGGCCGTTGCTGCCAGGGCTTCTGATGAAGCAGGTCGTGGCGTGGTCACCATTGAATTAAAGGCTAATTTCATGCAAGCGGCTCAAGGCATTGTGAGAGTTGCCGCAAAAACAGTTCACGCAACCCCAACCATGGTATTTGTAGAAGCAAAACTCTATGATGAGCGCGATAGGGTGTGCTGTATGGGCAGTGGAACGTTCAAATATTTCAAAGACTTGCCGTCAAAACGCAATGGTCGAGAAAGTCGAGAAGAAAAGTAATGCGTTTGAGCAAACTCATCGCCCTGGTATGGTTGGGCCTCGTCAGCGGGCAAGTATTCGCCGACGATGGCGTCGATTTAATTCAGAGCCAAGCTCATTGGATTGATCGATCCGGTCAGGCGGTAAAAGATGTCAGAGGCTGGGGCTGAAGGAGTGACCATCAAGGCACTCTATAAATATGGCTATCAGTTGGTGCAGGGCATTGATCTGGCCTAAATTTTTAAGAGCATTAAACCCGGGTGCTTAGAAAATTTTCAAGGCGCCCTTCAAAAACTTGAGCGCCTATTTCTTTATCAGCATCGAAGCATTTTTCTATCACTTCAAAATGACCATCTTTGCGCACCCGAATCAATGAACTTGAGCGCGTGCCGTAGTTGGGAGTTCTGATGAAAGCTGAAGACAGAACTTTTTCCCATTCATAAGAAACACCTGTTTGAGGCAAGTATTCATCGGGAGCTTGGGTCATATCTTCCATGATGCGCAAATAGTTCTCGGCGCGTTTGAATTGACCTGTGTCCATCGCCAGCAATTGTGCAAAAGCGCCTACGCGGTGTTGCACTTTAGGCCAAGGAGCATCCAACATGCCATTGGATAAACCATAAATGCCGGGGGCGAGAGCTTGAGGGTTCATGGTTTTTCTGGGGCGCAGTGATTCACCCATCTGTACCCGATTGCTGAACCAAATCAAAGAAGGTATTTCTAGTGATAAATCAGTCGCCAGAAAATTAAAGCCGTTGTAGCGCCTAAAGCTTGGTCCCTCTGTATGAATGAACTGCTTGGGCGCTTGATTGCTTTTTAAAAAGCTGGCGGTGATTTCTCCGCGAGTCGGAGTATCAGGGTTTTTCTCACTCGGGGCTCGAACATTGGTGAGAGCCGCAAAGCGACCTGTTTTACTCAAACCCATCCATGTGCCGGCTTGACCTTTGACATCAGCAAGATCGCGCCCAGCCAAAATGTGAGGATGATCTTGCC
>CAXNHG010000099.1:0-4242 GCA_964202085.1 Polynucleobacter sp.
GTTACAACATCATTGCCAGCAAATTGGCTTACGAGGTGGCTACCAAAGAAACGCAACGTGCTTACGCAGGCCATGCACCTTCTATCGATTTTATTGGTCAACGAGGCTACAGCGACAGTGAAAATACCATCGCTTCCGATGGCACGATGCTCAATACCCGCTCTTACTCAACTCAAGCCATCATTCAATTAACGGTACCTTTGTTTTCAGGCGGCTACAACCAATCGGTGGTGAGAGAAAAATCTGCCTTGGCAAATAAAGCATTGGCCGATTTAGAAAATACCCGCCGCTCTGTAGCGCAAACCACACGCCAAGCTTATTTGGGCTTTAACAACGGTTTAGCGCAAGTCAAAGCCTATGAAGCAGCAGAGATTTCAGCGCTAAGCGCATTAGAATCAAATAAGCTCGGCTATGAAGTGGGTGTGCGTATCAACATCGATGTTCTAAACGCGCAAGATACATTATTTACCACGCGCAGAGATCTGGCCAAAGCCCGTTATGACACCATCTTGAATGGCCTCAAGCTCAAAGCACAAGCCTCTGTTTTAAGTGATGAAGATTTGCAAGCAGTGAATGCTTTGTTGAAATAAGCTTTAGCTGATTATTACTTTTTTAGCAATGATGGTAATTTAGTTAAAAAATCTTTGGCCACCATTGAATTACCGTAGTCAGAGTAATGATCGCCATAACTATATAAAAACTGGCCATCCTTGGCGATGCCACAGTGATTATTTGCCTTATCACACACTAAATTCGTAGGGTCATAAATGATCAATGATGGGTGATTTTCTTGGAGTTTTTTTACAAATAATCTATAGCGTTCGTTAGTATGTATATGTTGTTCATAAGTCGCACTACACAGCGGGTTTTCTTTTCGGAAAAGAAATTGATTCAAGAGCTCACTATTGGTTAATCCACCCCTGATACAACTCTTAGGATCTGGAAATCCAGGGTGATCCACTAAAAATCCTACTCGCTTGCCGGCACCTTCTAGGGCCTTGATGGAATTGCTTATACCCCGCTGAGCTTCATCGAAATAAATACTTGAATCCATTAATTCCTTAGAATAAACATCTTTCAAACTAAATAATGATCGAACAGCCGGGGCAAGGAGTACTAACTCAATATCTTGGTTTTCTAATAGCGCCTGAAGAGCATATTTATTGCGTCGAATATCCTTGGCATTAAACCGTGAAATTTCACCTATCATTGGCACAGTATTACCAATCATCATCCAAGCTGGCGCCTTTTGGTTCATGGCTTCTCTGGCCAAGCCATAGAAAATCGCTTCACCTTTACTATCGCCCCAAACAGCATGAGTGGCTTTTTGGTCTTTGGGGCTATAGCAGGAGTTCAAAATCTTTTTAGCCTCCAAGGGTATGCCACATTCATTGGTCCAACGCTTGCGATCAGCCCCCATTTCTAATGAAGCTGGATCAGCATTCAGCAATCCAGCATGCCTTGCTTGAAATCCCTTGGTCTTATAAACCACAAAACCTGCAACACCTATGCACAACATCAATGCAGACATGGCCGCAATCAAAGCTCGCTTGGGTGAGGATTGGCGAACGGGTTTTTCTACCAAGTAATACGTCAATGCAGCCATGGCGATACTGACAAGTACCAATATTGCACGAACATCAACAGTTGGTGTTTCTGAGGAAATGATTCTAGCAAATGACAGCAATGGCCAATGCCACAAATACAAAGGAAAGCTGATCAACCCCACCCATACAAAAATTCGTTGCGATAAGATAAAACGATTCACCAAACCATGAGGGCCTGAAGCTATTAAGAGAGTGGAGCCCAGCGCAGGCAATAGCGCCCACGACCCCGGAAAGGCTCTTGACTCATTGATTACCATAAAGCCAGCCACTACCATGACCAAGCCCAAGCCTGAAAGAAGACTCCTATAACGCTCAATGATTGCTGTGAATATCTGCGCAGGGTGCAATGCTTGATAGGCTAATAAAGCTCCTAAAGCCAATTCCCAAGAACGACTCAAGGGAGAATAAAACGCTGCACTGGGATTACTTCCTACTTGCCAAACATTTAAACCAAATGACAGTAGTGCTACGATCAAAATAAGCCACAAAATACTCCAAGAGCGTTTGGCAAAAAAATAAACTAATAAAGGCCAAACAATATAAAACTGCTCTTCAATGCCTAATGACCACAAATGCAATAAAGGCTTGGTATCTCCTGCAGCATCAAAGTAACCCGCTTCTTTCCAAAACATAAAGTTAGCAATGAAGCCTGCGCCACCTG
This sequence comes from Polynucleobacter sp., assembly GCA_964202085.1. Lineage (GTDB taxonomy): Bacteria > Pseudomonadota > Gammaproteobacteria > Burkholderiales > Burkholderiaceae > Polynucleobacter. Next base: position 2,269 of record CAXNHG010000099.1, read on the forward strand.
CCGCATGCTTGCCCAAAGCGCGATATTCAACTGCGGTCAATACCACCCACCCCAAAGCCAAGCAGAATACAAGAACAACACTCAGTGCAGGAAAGATACGGCGCACACGCCTGGCGTAAAACTTCTTGATACTGTAATTCCCAGCCTGAATGTCCTTTAAAAGAATGCTGGTGATCAAATATCCAGAAATCACAAAAAAGATATCTACACCGATAAATCCACCAGGCAAGAGATTTGGAAATGCATGAAACAAGACTACCGGCAAAATAGCCAAGGCTCGAAGACCATCAATATCGGAACGGTAAGAGATTGGGTGAGAATCTTGGCTACTCATGCTGCGTCCGTGTGGGCATGTAAGTCATGGGCGTCATTGATCAAAGACATTGATAACTGATAAAACTTCTTCAACACTTGGGAGCTGGCCTTTATCACCCAGATTATGGATATTGGGTGACCAATACCCTTCTGTTTTCCAACGCGGTGAGTCGCAATAAAGTTCAATCGTCGGTCTTCCTAAAATAGCCGCTAAATGAGTCAAGCCAGTATCCACACCGATGGTCATCTTAGCGCCAGCCACTAGACCAAAAGCATCTGCAATCGAAAAAGCACTCGGCACAATCGCTTTTGAGACCAACAAAGAATAAGTTCCGGAAACTTTCCTGGCAATTTGAGTGCTCACTTCTTTTTCTTGATCATTGCCCCAAGGCAATATCACTTGTAGGCCCTTGGCGACCAATGCTTTACCCACAGTCCCCCAATGATCATTAGACCAACGCTTTGATTTACCAGCTGTTGCATGAAAACACATCACATACGGTTGACTCACATCAAACCCTAGGTCAATCCTAGTCGAAGCAAAACCCAAGTTGACCGCCTCTACCAAAGACTGAACATATGTATCTGGATAAAACCGGGGCGGCTTCAATGAACGATCCGGTACCGGCATATCCATGGCCGAAGCTGCCACCCATCGAGAGCGATCCACTGCATGACAATGAAACGGCACTTGTACAGAATCTGTATAGAACTTACGAGCCCATGGCTCGTAACCAGAAAACTCTGTTTGATTAGCCAAACCAAAGATTGAAGCAGTCTTGTTTGGGTTGGCCAAATGGGTCACCCAAGCTGACTTCAATAAACCCTGGGTTTCTATGACCAAATCATAGTCGGCAAACACTCCCGACTTAAATTGCTCTTTAAAGGCGATGTATTCCTGAATGCTGTGGATGAACTCACCCCGTTTTAGTGCTTTTTTCCAACGACGAAACGCCAAAGGAATGATGTTATTGATACCAGCAATAGAATCACCAGCTGGTGAAGTCAAGGTCTTCAGTGGCTCCAAAAGCCCCACATAGCCCTCTTCCACCACCCAATCAATTTGAGCTGCCGGGTACTTGGCACGCAGATCCCAAACCACGGGTAAATTGTGCAAAACATCGCCCAAAGAGGACAATTTAACAATTAAAATTTTCATTGGTAAAAGGTTTTTGATTATTCGTTCTGAAATTCATTTATTTGATTGAAAATGTATTACGGAAGATCTAACTTACTTACTCAGTGCAGCCACACGGGCCAAAATAGTCTCCACAGATAACTCTGTGGAGATTGGTAAATACGGCGCGACTCTTAAATTTTTTGAATACCAATCGTTCCAAATTTCATTGAGACATGAATAAATTGAATTTTGATCCAATGTATGAGAAATATAAGCATTTCGCTCACGAAGCAAATGATCCAACTGATCATTTAAATGAGAAATCCCCCAAATTGGACGATTGGTATAAAAAAATTCATAAAACTTTGACGGAATATATACTGCGCACCAAGGCGTGTCACCTTGAATCCCAAGAAGAACATCAGACTTTCTCATTATTTCCATGATGCGCTCTCTTCCCGTCTTTTGAGTCACTGGGTCAAACTCAACCCGCCCATGCAGGATAACCATATGCTCAAGAGATAGATCCTTAATAGCGG
>CAXNHG010000100.1:0-4214 GCA_964202085.1 Polynucleobacter sp.
CAGATGTGCGTGCACCAGAAGTGCGACCATGTTGACCAGGCTTAGGGTCAAGCTTACATTTATCGGCTAAAGAGCGACGTGTACTCTTTAAAAATAAGTCGGTACCTTCCCGACGTGATAGTTTGGCTTTGGGGCCTATATAACGTGCCACGATTCATCCTTTCTTTGCCTTCAGTTAAAAACTGAGGGTGAGTCCATTCTTTAAAAGCAATGGACGGTGGGCTTGATTAAAAAAAATTAAATACGACGACGCTTTGGTGGACGGCAGCCATTGTGTGGAACTGGCGTAACGTCCTGGATTTCCGTGATTTTGATGCCTAGAGCATTCAAGGCGCGAACAGCAGATTCGCGACCTGGACCTGGGCCCTTGATCTCAACTACCAAATTCTTGATACCACACTCAATTGCTGCGCGGCCAGCAACTTCAGCTGCTACCTGTGCGGCAAATGGTGTAGATTTACGAGAACCTTTAAAACCTTGACCGCCTGATGTTGCCCATGACAAAGCATTGCCCTGGCGATCAGTGATAGTCACGATAGTGTTATTGAATGATGCATGAACGTGTGCAATACCGTCAGCAATATTCTTTTTAACCTTTTTACGGGCGCGAGCCGCGTTATTTTGTTGTGGTTTTGCCATTGTGAGCTCTTCCTAATTATTTCTTAAGTGCAATACCGGCCTTACGAGGGCCTTTGCGTGTACGAGCATTGGTGCGTGTGCGTTGTCCGCGCATTGGCAAGCCTTTGCGATGACGCAGACCACGGTAGCAACCCAAATCCATTAGGCGCTTGATGTTCATTGTCACTTCACGGCGCAAGTCACCTTCAACAGTGAACCTGCCAACCTCTTCACGAAGTTTTTCTAAATCAGCATCGTTTAGATCTTTAACTTTTTTGTCGATTGCAACACCAGAAGCTTCGCAAATCTTGCGAGCCAATGAATTACCAATACCAAAAATAGCCGTTAGACCAATAACGGTGTGTTGATGATTTGGGATGTTTACCCCTGCGATACGTGCCATGTAACGTTCCTCTTTTTTGAGACGGCTTCTTATTAACCCTGACGCTGCTTATGACGAGCATCTGATGAACAGATCACTCGGACCACGCGCTTGCGTTTAATAATCTTGCAGTTGCGGCAGATACACTTTACAGATGCCAAAACTTTCATAATTAACCTCTTCTATACAATTAGTTACTACTTCGCGCGGAACACAATTCGCGCTTTTGACAAGTCGTATGGAGTAAGCTCCACCGTCACTTTGTCGCCAGGAAGAATGCGGATATAGTGCATTCGCATTTTTCCTGAGATATGTCCCAACACCACATGTCCGTTTTCTAACTTCACACGAAACATGGCATTTGGCAAGTTTTCAACAATCTCGCCAGCCATTTGTATGACATCATCTTTTGCCATACAGCTTACGAGTTACCCATTTTGAAGTTAGCCTTCTTCAATAGTGAATCATATTGTTGCTGCATCATGTATGACTGAACTTGGGCCATGAAGTCCATTGTCACCACCACGATGATTAGAAGTGATGTTCCACCGAAGTAAAACGGCACATTCCAACGCAACACCAAAAACTCTGGCAATAAACAAACCAAAACCATGTAAGCAGCACCGATCAATGTCAAGCGCGTCAAAATCTTATCAACGTAACGAGCTGTTTGATCACCGGGACGAATGCCTGGAACAAAAGCACCACTCTTCTTAAGGTTGTCTGCTGTATCTCTGCTGTTAAATATCATTGCTGTGTAAAAGAAACAGAAGAAAATAATCGCTAAGGCATACATCAAAATATAAACTGGCTGGCCTGGTGACAAAGTTGCCGCCAAATCTTTAATAAATAAAGTTACTGAACTGGTTGTTTCGCCTGCAGTAAACCAACCTGCAATAGTTGCTGGGAACAAAATAATGGATGAAGCAAAAATTGGGGGAATAACGCCCGCCATATTTAACTTCAATGGCAAATGAGATGCCTGACCACCATAAACCTTGTTACCAACCTGGCGTTTGGCATAGTTAACTAACACGCGGCGCTGACCGCGCTCAACAAACACAACAAAATATGTCACAGCGCCAACGATTGCAATGATCAAAATAGCTGATAGCGCGCTCATTGAGCCAGTTCTTACCAATTCAAATAAACCACCAAGAGCACCTGGCAGGCCAGCTGCAATACCGCCAAAGATGATGATTGAAATACCGTTACCCAAACCACGCTCTGTGATTTGCTCGCCCAACCACATCAAGAACATTGTGCCTGTCACAAGTGTGATCACTGTGTTCATGCGGAAAGTAAAGCCTGGATCAATCACCAATCCTGCTTGAGCTTCTAATGCAATCGCAATGCCAAGCGCTTGGAAGGTTGCCAATACCAAGGTGGCATAACGCGTGTACTGCGTGATTTTTCTTTGACCTGCTTGACCATCTTTTTTCATTGCTTCCAATGTTGGAAGAACGATGGTCAACAACTGCATGATGATCGATGCAGAAATGTAAGGCATGATTCCAAGTGCGAAAACCGTGAATCTTGAAAGCGCTCCGCCTGAAAAAAGGTTGAACATACCAAGGATTCCACCGCTCTGGCTATCAAATAATTGAGCCAACTGGTCTGGGTCGATACCCGGAACTGGAATATGTGCGCCAATGCGGAAAACTACCAAAGCCAAAACCAAGAAAATCAAGCGACGACGTAAGTCGGCGAACTTGCTTCCTGATTTCATGCTTGAGAGAGTTGGAGATGCAATGGCCATTAAGTTTTAACTCTTAAGCTGCTTCAACAAATTTGCCACCAGCGGCCTCAATAGCAGCTTTAGCACCTGCGGTAGCTAAAATGCCGCGCACTGTTATTGCCATTGATAGCTCACCAGTTTTAATGATTTTTACATGCTTGATTAAGACAGATATCAAGCCGCTCTTCTTTAAAGTTACTAGGTCGATCTCAGGCAAACCAAGCTTTTGTAGATCAGTTAATGTCACTTGACCATCAAACTGTTTGCTCAAAGACACGAAACCGCGTTTTGGTAAACGGCGATATAAAGGCATTTGACCTCCCTCGAATCCAACCTTGTGGAAACCACCTGAACGAGATTTTTGACCTTTGTGCCCACGGCCAGCAGTTTTACCTAGGCCTGAGCCAATACCACGACCCACACGACGCTTAGCGTGCTTAGCACCTTCTGCAGGTTTAATTTTATTGAGTTCCATATCTATCCCTAAGTCTTACTTAATGACTTTAACCAAGTAAGACACTTTGTTAATCATGCCGCGAACTGATGGCGTATCTTGTAACTCTGAAACAGAATTCACGCGACGCAAGCCTAAGCCGCGTACTGTTGCGCGATGATCCTCACGAGTAGCAATAAGACTACGCACTAATTGAATTTTTACTGTGCTCATATTTTTCTTCCAGGCGATTAACCTAGAATCTCCTCTACAGACTTGCCACGCTTAGCAGCGATCTCTGAAGGTGTGCTCATTTTGCGTAAGCCGTCCAAAGTTGCACGAACCATGTTGTATGGATTGGTTGAACCAAGTGATTTTGCAACCACGTTAGTAATACCCATCACATCAAACACTGCACGCATAGGCCCACCTGCAATAACGCCAGTACCGTCTTTAGCTGGGGAGATCAAAACGCGTGACGCGCCATGCTGTCCAACCACCGTGTGCTGCAATGTACCGCTGCGTAATGAAACTTTGAACATCTTGCGACGTGCTTCGTCCATTGCTTTTTGTACAGCTACAGGCACTTCTTTTGATTTGCCCTTACCCATACCAATGCCGCCATCGCCGTCACCAACCACCGTTAGCGCAGCAAAACCGAGAATACGACCGCCTTTAACAACTTTGGTCACTCGGTTGATAGCGATCATCTTTTCGCGTAGACCATCATCACGCTCTTCAGATTGAACTTTATTTTGCATCTTTGCCATATTATTTCCTTGAGCCTTCGCGATCAGAACTTAAGGCCGGCTTCACGCGCAGCCTCTGCCAACGCTTTCACGCGGCCATGGTAACGGAATCCAGCACGATCAAATGCTACTTCTGTAACGCCAGCCTTGAGGGCGCGTTCAGCGATAGTTTTGCCAACATGCTGAGCTGCAGCACTATTACCACCATTACCGTTCAATACTTTTTTGATATCTGCTTCCATTGTTGAAGCAGCAGCAAGAACTTTGGTGCCATCTGCACTGTAAAGCTGAGCA
>CAXNHG010000101.1:0-4211 GCA_964202085.1 Polynucleobacter sp.
GTGACCTTGGAAACAAAAAGCTGGCTTATCAGTCCAAGCCAATCCTTGTAATGAACCATCAAACAAAGACACATGCGTTGGTCTTACGTTTGCTGGTAATGTTGCTGCATCCACAGCGAAGCCGTGGTTTTGTGACGTGATTACCACACGATCATCATCCAAGTCTTTAACTGGATGATTGGCGCCGTGATGACCGAATTTCATTTTGAGAGTTTTTGCTCCTGCTGCCAAACCCATGATCTGATGACCCAAGCAAATACCGAATGTTGGGATGCCTTTATCGATGATGGTTTTAGCTGCCGCAATCGCGTAATCACATGGCTCAGGATCCCCTGGGCCATTTGAGAAAAATACACCGTCTGGTTTCATGGCCAACACCTCAGCAGCCGAGGTCTTGGCAGGCACCACAGTGATTTTGCAACCACGCTCTGTGAGCATGCGCAAAATATTGCGCTTAACGCCAAAGTCATAAGCCACCACATACTTGAGTGGTTTAACTAGCTTCTTAAATCCTGGCTTGCCATGATCTGCATTCAGATCCCATTCGCCTTCCGTCCATTCGTAGGTCAAAGGTGTTGTCACAACTTGCGCTAAATCCAAACCAGTCATGCCTGGAAAGCTCTTGGCTGCAGCCAACGCTTTTTCAGTCAGAGCCGCAATCGTGTCTCCCACTTTGCCAGTCACAATGGCGCCCGGCTGAGCACCCTTGTCACGCAAAATGCGTGTCAATTTACGCGTATCAATACCGGCGATACCAACGACATTTTCGCCAACCAAATAATCACTCAAGGTTTTTTCAGAGCGGAAGTTTGAAGCAACCAGCGAAAGATCTTTGATGATCAAGCCAGCTGCGTAGATTTTGCTAGATTCACAGTCTTGTTGATTCACGCCCACATTACCAATGTGCGGATAGGTCAAGGTAACAATTTGACGGGTGTAGCTTGGATCGGTGAGGATTTCTTGATAACCAGTCAAAGCTGTATTGAAAACAACTTCGCCAGCTGATTGCCCAACGGCGCCAATGCTGTAACCCGGAAAAACGGTTCCATCGGCAAGAGCCAAAACTGCTGGGGATAAAGAAGGAATTAGTGGCAGCAAAGGTATTCTCCAAAGCCCTGCTGCCATCCGACACATCCCTCATCCGGAAAAGACACCTCCGGTCTGAGAATTTTCGGGAGGTATTTGTGTCTTTAAGCGCTAGGGCAAGTATCTAATAATTTAACTAACAAATTATACCTTACTGGGGGTGTTTCACCCGATTTACTACATCTGCCACCAATGAAAATAGGGGATAAATCCCCTATTTTTCAAATACTTAGATTACTCCAAAAATTACTTCTATCTGAGCTTTCTCAAGTTCATCAAGTGGGTGTGAACAATGTTTTGATTTGAGCCAAAACACTTTGGTCATCCAGGGTGCTCAAGTCACCCGGGTCACGGCCTTCAGCCACCGCTTGTAGAGCACGGCGCACAATCTTGCCAGAACGTGTTTTTGGTAAAGCAGCCACCACATATACGCGCGCAGGTCTTGCAATCGCACCCAATTGAGAATCAACTGTTTTCAGAATTTCAGCTTCCAAGGTGGCGGTGTTGTTTGAATCTTTTGCGATGGCAAAGCCAATCGCAACCTGACCTTTTAGCTTGTCAGCAATACCCACCACAGCCACTTCAGCCACGTTTGGATGACTTGCAATACTTTCTTCAATCTCACGGGTACCAAGGCGGTGGCCCGCCACGTTGATCACATCGTCGGTGCGCCCCAAGATAAAGAAGTAACCATCTTTGTCTTTGATGCCCCAGTCAAAAGTTGAATAAACCATCTTGCCTGGCACGGTCTCCCAGTAAGTTTTGATAAAGCGCTCATCATCACCCCAAACAGTTTGCATACATCCTGGAGGCAATGGCCCTTCAATCGCAATCACACCTTTTTGATCAGCCCCAAGCTCAGCACCCGTTGCGTCATCCAAGAGTTTCATGTTGTAACCGTACACAGGAACACCTGGTGAACCAAATTTGTGCGGCATCACTTCAATGCCACGCTGCAAGGCAAGTATTGGCCAGCCAGTTTCAGTTTGCCAATAGTTATCAACGATTGGCTTATTGATTGCGCCATGCAACCATGAGGCGGTTGGCTCGTCCAATGGCTCACCCGCTAAGAACACTGAGCGCAAAGTTGATAGATCATATTTTGATAAAAATGCTGGGTCTTGTTTTTTCAGTACACGCGCAGCTGTTGGCGCAGAGAACATCACTGATACTTTGTATTTCTCAACCAATTTCCACCAGATGCCCGCATCAGGACGCAAAGGTGTACCTTCATACATGATGGTTGCCATGCCGTTAATCAATGGGCCATAAATGATGTAGCTGTGTCCAACCACCCAACCAATATCCGAGGTTGTGAACATCGCTTCACCTGGCTGACCGCCATAAATGTAGCGCATCGATGACGCCAATGCAACGGCATAACCACCAGTGTCACGTTGAACACCTTTTGGTTTACCAGTAGTGCCTGATGTATACAAAATATAAGAAGGATCAGTGGCATCCACCCACTCGCAAGGGACTTGAGCATCCATCACTTTGGCGCGCTCAGTCGCGTAATCCAAATCACGACCAGCTACTTTGTTGTACTCCACTAATTTGCGGTCAATCAACAAAACTTTTTCTGGTTTGTGGATCGATAAGGTAATCGCTTCGTCCAATAATGGCTTGTATGGCACAGGCTTACCACCACGGGCACCTGCATCGGCCAAAATCACCATCTTTGGTTTTGCATCATCAATTCTTGAGGCCAAGCTGTGTGAAGCAAAGCCACCAAACACCACAGAGTGGATTGCTCCGAGACGAGCGCATGCCAACATCGCAAAGGCCGCTTCAGCGACCATTGGCATGTAAATCAATACACGATCACCTTTAACAATGCCGTGTGCTTTAAGAATCGCTGCCATGCGATTAACTTCAGTATGAAGTTCTTTAAATGTGTAAGTTTTTTCTTGATCAGTTTCTGTTGATACAGAAATCAAAGCTTGTTGATCGCCACGATCTTTTAAGTGACGGTCTATAGCGTTGTGGCAAAGATTTATTTTGCCACCAACATACCACCTAGCAAATGGAGGATTGCTGTAATCCAATACTTTATCAAATGGCTTTTGCCATTCAACTAATTTGGCTTGTTCCGCCCAAAATCCCTCTGGGTCTTTAATTGAGCGCTCGTGAAATGCCTTATAAGCAGACATGTATCTCTCCCTGATAATTGATCATTAACACTTTAACCGCATGAATGTGCTACTTCATGCTGACATGCATCTGACACATCAGGGTTCACCCTAGTTAATGGTGGTTGAATCAGCTCAAATGGCCCTGAAAATGCCTAGTTAGTTTTTTTCTCATTGGCCGCCACTGAAGGGTCTGCTGGTACCTTTGGCTTTGGTTTAGGTTTATTTGTGTTAATAGCGGTTTTATTGGCAGGCTTTTTAGCTTTTGAGTCATTGGCATTATGGGCTGTGGTTTTTGGTTTGGGTTTGGCTGCTGCCTCGCGCTCCAACATTAACTTACCTGCGTTATTGGCTAAATTCTCGGCAACATCCCCCACCTTGCCACCCCTAGGAATCAATACCGTAGACCCAGCTTTGATCCTCATCCCCTTAGGAATGTTATTGATTTGTCTTACTTGGTTAGCATCCACGTCCAAACGAGTGGCCAGTTGATCCACAGTCTCTCGGTTGACCACTCTGATCGCAGTCCAAGAGGACAGGCGCCCCGTGTATTCCATTAAATTTTCTTGAAAAGATTCAGCGCGCCCAAAGGGTAATAAAATTTGTGGCTCACTGGCGCCCAAAATCACTGGCTTATTGAATGATGGATTCATTGCCTTGAACTCATCCAAAGTCATGCGCGCAAATTGCGCTGCCAAATCCACATCAATGTCTTTTTCGGTTGTGACAATCACAAAGTAAGGGTGATTCTCCAGGGTCGGTAACGTCAATCCGTAGGACTTTGGATTGGCCACAATGTTTTTCACGGCCAATAATTTAGGGACGTAATTACGAGTCTCTTCCGGCATTTTTAAACTAGCGTAATTGGTTGGTAATTTTTTTGCTTGGTTGCGTTTGATGGCTTTTGAAACATTGCCCTCACCCCAGTTATAAGCAGCTAAGGCCAATTCCCAATCGCCAAACATTTTGTGCAAACGTTGCAAATAATCCAAA
>CAXNHG010000102.1:0-4141 GCA_964202085.1 Polynucleobacter sp.
CGCATCCAAAGGGCGCTGATCACACCAGTGACTACCAAGCCTAAAACAATGAAAAATCCCCAAGGTTCAATTCTTGAGACCATCGCAGCTTGTTTCCAAGGCAATACACCCACCAAGATTCTGCCGCCATCTAGCGGTGGGAGAGGAAATAGATTGAAGGCGAACATCACCACGTTGACCAATACACCTGCCTGACACATTTCTAAAAAGAAACGTTCGGTGAGTGATATCTTGATCAAAGAAGATACATGATGGCCCAAAAAATTGCCTGAACCAAATTGGAGCCCGGGCCAGCCAGCGCCACCCAAATCATGTCCTTTTTAGGGTGCCTTAAATTTCCAAAGCGAACTGGCACTGGTTTGGCGTAACCAAATAAGAAAGTGCCTGCAGTGGCAAAGTACAACAATAGAGGAACGGCGATCGTGCCCATTGGATCAATGTGCTTGATAGGGTTAAGGGTCACTCTGCCTAAAGCAAAGGCTGTGTTGTCACCCAGTTTCTTGGCTGCGTAACCGTGCGCAGCTTCGTGCAGGGTAATTGCAAAAATGACAGGTATCGCATAAATAGCGACCGTCTGAATGATGTTTGCAATATCCATTAAGCGACCGCCACAATATCGTAACCAGCATCAACAATGGCCTCGCTCAACTTTTTGCGATCAAGACCACTTGTTACCGTGACCGTTTGCTTGGGGATGTCTGTATCAACCTTCGCTTGGGGGTCAAGTCCCGCAATGGCTTTTGTGATGGCCTGGGTGCAATGACCGCAGTTCATGCCTTTAACAGTAAAAATGAATGTCATATTTTTTGTAGTTTACTAATATAAGTAGGACAATCTGTGTAAATCTTACCCTATTCCATTATGGAGCGTATGAGTCAATTAGTCACCTTAAACATTCGCGGCATGACATGCGCCTCATGTGTGGCTAGGCTTGAAAAATCATTATCTAAAGTTGCTGGTGTTGATGCTGCGAGCGTCAATTTGGCCACTGAAAAAGCTCAAATCAGGGTCAATCAAGAACTGCACACCATCACTGATCTTTTGATTACTGCTATTGAGAAAGCTGGATTCGAAGCGAGCGTGTTCAGCCACCAATCAGCCAGCGCCACCACACCTTCAAACATCTTTGACTTGCATGGTAAAGCTGCGGTGATCTTGGCCATGACGCTGTCTCTGCCGTTGCTTGCTCCCATGATGCTCATGCCCTTTGGGGTTCATTGGATGTTGCCAGCATGGATGCAGTTCTTATTAGCCACTCCTGTGCAATTTATTTTGGGATCTCGTTTTTATGTGGCTGGCTTTAAAGCTTTGCGCATGGGTTCTGGGAATATGGACTTATTGGTGGCGCTTGGCACCACGGCTGCTTATGGTTTAAGTATTTACACTTGGTATCTTTCTGACTGGGGTAGAGCTTATGAACCGCATGAACTTTATTTTGAAAGTTCTGCGGTGGTGATTTCATTGGTGATGTTGGGCAAATGGTTAGAAGCCAGAGCCAAAAAAGAAACCACGACAGCCATCACAGCCCTTCAGTCTTTATGGCCTGATCAAGCCAAACTATTACGCCAACATGATTTAAACCAATTGGATTATGAGCATTTACCGATTGCGCAAATCTTACCGGGTGATTGGGTCTTGGTATTACCCGGTGAACGCATTCCTGTTGATGGCTTGGTCATCGAGGGTCTTAGCGAAATTGATGAATCAATGTTGACTGGTGAATCAAGGTTACTTGAAAAAGAAAAAGGTTCAACGGTGATTGGTGGATCTTTGAATGGATCTGGGCGATTGATTATTCAAGCAACAGGCATTGGTGAGACAAGCGTCTTAGCGAAGATGATTGCTTTGGTAGAAAATGCCCAAGCTGAAAAAGCACCCATACAAAGATTGGTTGATCAGGTCAGCACTTGGTTTGTGCCCGTAGTGGTTTTGATTGCGGCAATCAACTTTTTGATTCACGCATTGATCTTCAATGATTCACAAAATGCATTGTTGTATTCAGTGGCAATACTGGTGATTGCTTGCCCCTGTGCTTTGGGCTTGGCCACGCCTGTTGCCATTATGGCTGGAACTGGGGTCGCGGCAAAGTGTGGCATTTTGATCAAAGATGCCCAAGCTCTTGAATTGACTCACCGCATCAACATTGTGGCATTTGATAAAACTGGCACATTGACGATGGGCAAACCCAGCGTGAAAAATTTCACTAACTTCAGCACTTCAGATGATCGGCAAATCCATGCCTTGGCTTTGGGTTTGCAAATGAGCAGTGAGCACCCTCTGGCAAAAGCCATGATTCAATTTGGTCAGCAACGTCAAGTGAATGCAGAAGGCTACGCCACGGTTCTTGCCAATATTGGAAAGGGCATCGAGGGTCAATGCTTGACAGGTTCTTATCAAAGTAAAACCATCGCCTTCGTGAGTTTTCATGCAATCAAGGCACATGCTTCTGAGCAAATTCAAATGGCTGCGATGAATGAGTTGAATCTTGGTCACAGTGTGTCTTGCTTAGTGGATGTGACGAATTCATCCACTAAGCAGATCTTGGCGCTCTATTCATTTGGCGATGAATTAAAGTCGGGCGTGAACGAAGCGATTCAACGCCTCAAATTGATGAACATTAAAACTATCATGATTTCAGGTGACAACCAATTGGTAGCCAATTTGCTCGCTCAGAAAATTGGCATTGATGAAGTTTATGCAGAAGTAGTGCCTGCTGAAAAAGCAGCCATTATTCAGTCATTGAAAGCCATCAATGGGCGTAGTTATGTGGCGATGGTTGGTGATGGGGTGAACGACGCACCTGCTCTTGCAGTCGCGGATGTTGGTATTGCTGTATCAACTGGAGCAGACATCGCCATGCATGCGGCGAGCATCACTCTGATGCGAGGTGATCCTGCTTTGGTACCTGATGCAATTGAGATATCTGCTAAGACCTGGCAGAAAATCAAACAAAATCTATTCTGGGCTTTTGTGTATAACTTAATTGGTATTCCACTGGCTGCATTGGGTTATCTAACACCCATGATTGCTGGGGCAGCAATGGCCGCATCGAGTGTGAGTGTGGTGGGTAATGCTTTGCTGCTCAGAAAATGGTCAAGGCCCAAACCCTGAAAATTCAGAGTTTGGGCTTAGATTTATTACTTACCAACATAAGTATTTAAGTTAATGCCTTCTTTGGTCATGATGCGAGCGACCACTGGTAGGGCAACGACTGCTGCAGCATAACGTTGATACTGAGGATAGTTGGCTGGATTGATACCAACCATACCTACCCAACGAATGAAGGCCACAGCATAAAGATCAGCAGGACTCAGTTGGGTACTGCAAATAAATGTTCGACCATCGGCCACTAATTTATCAATTTCTAATAAATGCGTTTTGACCATTTCTAGCGCCATTGTTTTAACGCCATCTTTACCTGTTTCATTGCCAAAGCGCTCAGGTCTAAAAATCCTGGTGAGGGTTGGGTGAACCGTGTTGTTCATCCAGGCAAGCATGGAAAGCGCTTGCGCTTTTTCCATGGGGTCACTCGGGAAGATCTTGGCTTCTGGGAATGTTTCGTTCAAGAAGTTGGTGATGGCTATGACTTGTGTCAATAATTGACCATCAACAATCAAAGCAGGCACTTGGCTTCTTGGATTAATTGCTTGGTATTCAGGTTTTAAGTGTTCGCCATTGCGCAAAGTAATCACGGTCGATGAAAAATCTTGACCATTGCTTTCTTTGGCTAATTCAAGCATCACGTGAGGAACAAAAGAACAGGTTCCTGGGCAGTAATACAAATGTAAATTCATTGTTGACCTCTTTATTTGTTGTAGTCTTGAGTATAGACTCAATAAAAACCCCATGAATCCTCAAGAACTTAATTCCCTTCATCTTCTAAGTCGCCTCATTCGCCAGCCCCATGAACACAAAGGCCATACTGGTAAGGTCTTGATCATTGGCGGTACGAGTGGAATGGCGGGCGCTGTTTTGTTATCGGGTCGAGCCGCGCTTCATGCTGGTGCCGGCTGGGTGATGGTTGGCTTTTTGGATGAGCACGCCATAGCTGTACTTTCAGTTCAACCTGAGTTGATGTTGAGTCACGCATCAAAAGAAATGATTGGGCAGGCGCAAGCTGATGTATTAGCCATTGGTCCCG
>CAXNHG010000103.1:0-4137 GCA_964202085.1 Polynucleobacter sp.
AGGTCAAGCCGAATGCCAAGAAAGTGGTCATCGCAAAACTCAAATACTTATCAATGTCTGTGGCCATATCAGCACCCAGCGGTGCGTTGTAAAGTGCCATGAATTGAAATACTGTTGGAAACACCAAGAAATAAGCGAATGCCATACCAGCGATGAAAAGCAAATAACTGCTGGTCACAATTGGTAAGATCAATTGACGCTCATGTTTATACAAACCAGGTGCAATAAATGCCCACAACTGGTACATGATCACTGGCAATGCTCCTAAGAAAGCCACCAACATCGTGACTTTCATGGGCACGAAGAATGAACCAGTGACATCTGTCACGATCATCCTGCCACCACTCGGTAATGCATCTAGCAAGGGTCTAGAAAACAAATGGAAAATATCTGGCGCCCAATACACCAAAGACAAAAACACCAACAACAAAGCACCCACAGCTTTGATCAAACGATCACGCAACTCAAACAAATGAGACAAGAATGTTTCTTGGATTCCGTCTTCTTTATCGGCTTCTGGTGTTTGATTTTGTGACATGTTTTAGATACTTATTTAAATACTTAGATTGTTAGACTCTTAAAAATCTTAAAAAAATGATTTGGGGAGTTTTTGCTGACTTGCCGCACGGCGGAAACGTTTTACCCTGGCAGCGCCTGACTGAATCCTGGTCTTCACCCCAGTATTGCGCTTGTACCACTGAGGCATCGCTGTTTTCTTAACACCCCAACTATCGCGACCTTGGCGCAAATTTGTTTTGGGTTCGCGCACGCCATAGTTGTTATCAAAGTCATAACTAAAGGCAGGATCATTTAAACTCGAACTGGCCTCACTTGTCACTTGATTGATACTAGACTCAACATCTTTGACTGCAGAAGTCGCCGCCTCTTGCATCTTCTTGAGTTCATCTAACTCAACCTGGCGATTCACTTCGCTTTTCACTTCAGCCATATAGCGCTGAGCACGGCCCAGTAAATTACCAGCCATGCGAGCAACCTTTGGCAAACGCTCAGGACCAATCACCACCAATGCGACAACCGCAATGAGGGCGAGCTTGGAAACTCCAAAATCGATCATGTCAAGTGAACTTAAAAATAATGGTGGTGTGTATCAAGCTCAAGTGCGTGCGCCAACAATGGCAAACGCACCCAATGCTTGGAGGTCTTAACCTCTGTTCACATCCTTGGCTTGAACGTCCACTGTCTTGCCATCGTTCTGACCTTGGATCTGATTAGCAGAATCTGCTGGCTTTTCTTCACCAGGTTTCATGCCATCCTTGAAACCCTTAACAGCTCCGCCCAAATCTGAACCAATGTTGCGCAATTTTTTAGTACCAAATACCAAAAGCACAATCACTAAAACAATAATCCAATGCCAAACGCTAAATGAACCCATTTTTAACTCCTAATTTGTTTTATTCCATGGGCGGGGGCCGCCCATCACATGCATGTGCAAATGGTAAACCTCTTGACCGCCATCAGCACCATTATTGATAACTACACGAAAGCCCCCGGAGTCGCCAGGGCGGCATCCTTGCTCTTGGGCAAGGCGCGGTGCAATTGTTAACATTCTACCCAGTAATTCATCATCTGCGCTAGTGGTGGCCCATAGATTTGAAAAATGACGCTTAGGCACAATCAGAAAGTGAACCGGCGCCCCTGGATTTATGTCATGAAACGCAAATAAATACTCGTCTTCATAGACCTTTTTGCTGGGTATTTGACCTGCAATGATTTTGCAAAAAATGCAGTTTTCTGAATGATTGTGGCTTGATTCTTGGCTCATAAGGATGTAATTGGGGGAAATTATGATTTTCTAGCAGCTTTTTCAGCAATCCCGGAAACGCCTTCACGACGCTCAAGCTCTGTAATCACATCCTCGGGACGCAAATTGAATTGTGACAACGCCACAAAACAATGGAACCACAAATCCGCAATCTCACCCACAAGCTTTGCTTGCATCTCTGGCGTTAAACCCGCAAAACGACTGTCTTTCGCTGCCATAACAGTTTCAGCAGCTTCCTCGCCAATTTTTTTCAAAATGGCATCATCGCCCTTACTGAACAACTTGGCGATATAAGAAACCGACGGATCGGCACGGCCTGCTAAAAAATCGGCTCGACGAGCATCCACCACATCTGCTAATCGTTTGATTGCATCCATGTTGTTACTTGATTTTGTTTGCTCTGTCATATTTATCTTTGTCGTATTTAGCTTTGTACTCAGTACTTTGTAATTAGTGAGGCACTTATCTGAATCGAATAACTCTAAACTATTTTTTCCAAACAGGGCCACTGGGTGTATTTTCTAAATCCAAGAAAAAACAACTGTGCTCACCGGTGTGACATGCAATTCGATCTTTTTGATCGACCTTGATCAAAATCGTATCGCCATCACAATCCAAATGAATACTCCTCACTTTTTGTACGTGGCCAGATTCTTCACCTTTGTGCCAGACCTTTTTTCTTGAGCGCGACCAATAAACAGCTTCGCCTTTTTCCAAGGTCATTTGTAATGATTCGTGGTTCATCCACGCCATCATCAATACATCCCCTGTATCAAACTCTTGAGCGATCACAGCCACCAAGCCTTGCTCATTCCAAGTCACTTGGTCTAGCCAGTTATTTGATTGTGCGTTTTTATCACTCATATAAATTCCGAATTAATTGGGTTGAGTGCTACAAGCGCACCGGTATACCTTGCTTAGCCATCAACTGCTTGGCCTGACCCACGGTGTATTCGCCAAAGTGAAAAATACTGGCAGCCAAAACAGCATCCGCATGACCTTTGGTAATGCCCTCCGCCAAATGCTGCAAATTACCCACGCCACCGGAAGCTATCACCGGCACAGGAACAGCATCACTCACTGCTTTGGTCAACTCTAAATCAAATCCATTCTTTGTGCCATCACGGTCCATACTGGTCAATAAGATTTCACCGGCGCCACGCTTAGCCACTTCTTGAGCCCAAGCAATCGCATTGATACCTGTATTTTTACGGCCACCATGCGTGAACACTTCCCACACTCCGGTGGATGTCTGTTTTGCATCAATCGCCACCACAATGCATTGCGAACCATACTTGGCAGCCGAATCAGAAACCAAATCCGGATTGGCCACCGCTGCAGAGTTCATGCCCACCTTATCGGCACCAGCATTGAGTAAGCGACGTACATCAGCCACGGCCCTCACACCACCGCCCACCATCAGCGGAATAAATACTTGTGAGGCCACATTTTCAATGATGTGCAAAATCAAATCACGCTCATCAGATGTGGCAGTAATATCTAAAAAAGTAATCTCATCGGCGCCCTGATCGTCATAACGCTTGGCAATTTCAACAGGGGCACCAGCATCGCGCAACTCAACAAAATTCACGCCCTTCACCACCCGACCTGCGGTGACATCTAAACAAGGGATGATTCTTTTTAAGAGCATGAATGTTTTATTACTTTTTTATATGTTTATTTATTTGGTAATTAATGACTCAATCATTTTTTACCATCGGCATACTTCTGAGCCTTGGCCAAATCAAGATCGCCGGTATAAATTGCACGACCCGCAATCACACCCATCACTCCCTCAGGCTCAGCAGCGCACAAAGCATCAATGTCTTTCATATTGGTCAAGCCACCGCTGGCTATGATTGGAATGTTCACAGCTTCGGCCAATTTCACCGTGGCATCCATATTGATACCTTGCAACATGCCATCACGACCAATGTCGGTGTAAACAATTGCTTCGACACCATAGTCTTCGTATTTTTTTGCTAAATCAATCACTTCGTGACCGGTGAGCTTACTCCAGCCATCCGTCGCCACTTTGCCATCTTTGGCATCTAAGCCGACAATGATGTGCCCCGGAAATGCAACACATGCGTCTTGCAAAAATCCTGGGCTCTTCACTGCGGCTGTGCCAATAATCACATAGCTGATGCCATCATCCAATAAACGCTCAATGGTTTCAAGATCACGAATGCCCCCGCCCAACTGAACAGGAATATCGTCACCAACAGCTCTCAAGATTGATTTGATGGCGGATTCATTTTTAGGTTTGCCAGAAAACGCGCCATCAAAATCAACCAAGTGCAAACGACGCGCACCCTGATTAACCCAGTGCTTTGCCATGGCGCCCGGATCTT
>CAXNHG010000104.1:0-4103 GCA_964202085.1 Polynucleobacter sp.
GACTCCAACGTCAACAGGGCTTGTTCTTTTTCAACCTGATCACCCGGCTTGACCAAAACTTCAATCACGGGCACATCATGAAAATCACCAATATCAGGAACTTTGATTTCTACTGTAGGCATATCAATATTCCTTAAAGAACAACACGACGGAAATCAGCCAATAATTCAGCCAAATACACGTTGAATCTTGTCGCTAAGGCACCATCAATCACGCGGTGATCTGCAGTGAGTGATAATGGGCAAATTAATTTTGGTGCAAACTGTTTACCATCCCAAACAGGCTTCATGCTGGCTTTGTTGACACCCAAAATGGCCACCTCTGGTGCGTTGATGATAGGTGAAAAGTAAGTGCCACCAATACCGCCCAAAGACGAGATTGTGAAAGAAGCGCCCTGCATTTGATCAGGCTTTAATTTGCCCTCACGTGCAAGCTTGGCCAACTCACCAGTTTCTTTGGCGATTTCAAAAATACCTTTTTTGTCAGCATTCTTCACAACAGGCACCACCAATCCATTCGGCGTGTCTGCGGCAAAGGCAATGTGGAAGTATTTCTTCATCACCAAATTATCGCCATCCAAGGAACTATTAAATTCTGGATACTTCTTCAAAGCATTCACAGCGGCTTTGATCAAGAAAGCCAACATCGTGACTTTGATGCCTTGCTTTTCATTATCCTTATTGGTCATCACACGGAATGCTTCTAGGTCAGTGATATCAGCATCTTCGTGATAAGTCACAGCTGGAATCATGACCCAATTGCGAGATAAATTTGCGGCAGACAGTTTTTGAATTCTTGATAGCGGTTTGGTTTCTGTTTCACCAAATTTGCTGAAATCAATTTTTGGCCAAGGCAATAAATTCAATCCACCGGATGCTGCTACTGGAGCGCCTGCTGGCGATGCTGCTTGTCCTGTCATGACGTTCTTTACATATGCCTGAACGTCTTCTTGAGAAACTCTGCTTTTTGCTGAAGTTCCAATCACCTTGGTCACATCAACACCGAGTTCTCTAGCGTATTTACGAACAGATGGACTTGCATGGCTGATAGCCCCTGTTGATGGAACTGATTCCGTACGCTGCACTGACGCTTGAGGCGCACTCTGAACCGGTGCTGGAGCGCTTGCTTGAGGTGCCGCTGCAGACATTGCTACTGCGGGTTTGTTTGGGGTTAAAACTGGTGAAGCACCCACTGATGAAGATTCCAGAATCACCACCAAATCACCTTCAGAGATGCTGTCGCCTACTTTAACTTTTACTTCTTTGACCACACCAGAATGAGATGAAGGCACATCCATGGTGGCCTTATCTGATTCCAAGGTCACCAACGATTGCTCTTTTTCAACCACATCACCAGGCTTTACATGGACCTCGATCACAGGAACGCCGTCATAATCTCCAATATCAGGAACTTTGATTTCTATCACTTGGCTCATCTTAGTTTCCTCACACAGTCATTGGGTTTGGTTTTTTAGGATCCAGGCCGTATTTCTTGATGGCCTCCGCAACCTTCTTGTGCTCAATCTGACCTTCATCAGCCAAGGTTTTGAGCGCAGCAACGGTTACCCAGCGACGATCCACCTCGAAGAAGTGACGTAGCTTCTCACGCGTATCAGAACGACCATAACCATCTGTGCCCAATACGGTGTATCTCTTACCGATATTTTGAATAGCCGGCCTGATTTGTTCTGGGAATAAACGCACATAGTCAGTAGCAACAATCACAGGGCCAGCAGTGTCTTTCAATAATTTCTCAACATGAGATAGAGCAGGCTTATCAGTTGGGTTCAACATATTTTGGCGTGCTACAGCATTCCAATCACGCCCCAACTCTGTGAAGCTTGGGCAACCCCAAATATCAGAAGCAACGCCCCAATCATCACGTAACATATTGGCAGCCTCAATCACTTCACGGAAGATTGTGCCGCTACCAAGCAACTGAACTTTTAGTTTGGATTTAGCATCACCAACGCTTGTTAAGCGATACATGCCCTTCAAGATGTCATTCTCGGTACCCTTGGGCATCGCTGGGTGCGCATAGTTCTCATTCATCAGGGTGATGTAGTAATAAACATCATCTTGATTGGTCATCATGCGACGCATACCGTCTTGAATAATGACAGCTAGCTCAAAAGCAAAGGTTGGGTCATAACTAATGCAGTTTGGAATTGCACCGCTCCACAAATGACTGTGGCCATCTTCGTGCTGCAAACCTTCACCGTTCAATGTGGTTCTACCAGCAGTACCGCCTAATAAGAAACCACGACTGCGCATGTCACCGGCAGCCCAAGCTAAGTCACCAATGCGTTGGAAGCCAAACATTGAATAGAAGATATAGAATGGCAACATCGGCACGCCGTGTGTTGAGTAAGATGTTGCTGCAGCGATCCAATCACACATCGCACCAGCTTCATTGATACCTTCTTGCAAAATTTGACCATGCTTGTCTTCTTTATAAAACATCAACTGATCATGATCTTGCGGCGTATAAAGCTGACCCAACTGATTCCAAATTCCCAATTGGCGGAACATGCCTTCCATACCAAAAGTTCTAGATTCATCAGGAACAATCGGCACCACACGCTTACCAATGGTCTTGTCTTTTACAACCATGTTCAACATACGGACAAAAGCCATGGTGGTTGAAATTTCACGACCCTCAACAGTGGCCTCAAGCAATGGAGTAAATACTTCAAGCTTTGGAACTTCCAAGCTTTCTGCTTTGGCTCTGCGTTGAGGCAGATAACCACCCAACTCCATTCGACGTTCACGCATGTAATTCAACTCAGGGCTGCCTTCTTCGAATTTAACCAAAGGCAATTCTTCTAACTTGTCATCAGGCACAGGGATTTTGAATTGATTTCTGAATGCTTTGATGTCTTCAATGTTCATTTTCTTGGCTTGGTGAGCGATGTTCATGCCCTGACCTGAGCCACCCATGCCGTAACCTTTGATGGTTTTTGCCAGGATAACGGTGGGTTGATTTTTATGATTAGCAGCTGCATGGAATGCTGCATATACTTTATGCGGGTCGTGGCCACCGCGATTTAAATTCCAAACATCCTCATCGCTCCAGTCAGCCACTAAAGCTTCTAATTCAGGTGTATTGAAAACAGTCTTTCTAACATATGCGCCACTTTTGGCTTTCATGGTCTGATATTCACCATCCACGATCTCGCCAAGACGCTTCATCAAAATACCTTTTTTATCTCTAGCAAATAAAGCATCCCAATGAGTGCCCCAAATGAGTTTGATCACATTCCAACCAGCACCTCTGAATTCAGATTCAAGTTCCTGGATGATCTTTCCGTTACCGCGAACTGGACCATCTAAACGCTGCAAATTACAATTAATGACAAAACATAGATTGTCTAAGTTTTCTCTGCCTGCCATACCAATAGCACCTAATGATTCAGGCTCATCCGTCTCACCATCACCCAAGAATGCCCAAACTTTCCTTCCCTCGGTTTGCGCCATGCCACGGTCTTGTAAATATTTCATGAAACGGGCTTGATAAATAGCCATGATTGGGCCTAAGCCCATCGATACTGTTGGGAACTGCCAAAAATCTGGCATCAACCAAGGGTGCGGATAACTTGAAATACCTTTGCCGTCGACTTCTTGACGGAAGTTATTCAAATTTTCTTCTGTTAAACGTCCCAGCATATAAGCTCGGGCATAAACACCAGTGGCAACGTGACCCTGCACAAACACCAAATCTCCACCATGCTTATCAGACGGTGCATGCCAAAAGTGATTAAAGCCCACATCGTAGAGAGTGGCTGCTGATTGGAATGATGAGATGTGTCCGCCAACGTTGGTATCTTTATTGGCCTTTAACACCATCACCATGGCATTCCAACGAGTGTAAGAACGAATCTTATGTTCAATTTCTTGATCACCAGGAAGTTTGGCTTGCTGTTCCACCGGTATCGTATTGATGTAAGGAGTCTCAGCATGAAACGGTTGCACCACACCACTCACGCGGGCATGAGATATTTGCTCATCAATCAAGAATGCGGCACGATCGACACCCTCTTGATGAATGACGCCATTTAATGCATCAATCCATTCTTTGGTTTCAATCGGATCAATATCCTGAAA
>CAXNHG010000105.1:0-4089 GCA_964202085.1 Polynucleobacter sp.
ACCAAGATGTTTGGCACATAACCAACATAAGTGATTGGCGTGAAGTCTGTACCCGCATTGAATGGCACTTTTGGCAAAACAAATGGAGCGATCGCGTTTGAATTCGAATGACCCATCAGCAATGTGTAGCCATCTGCCGAAGACTTTGCAACCAAGTCTGCAGCAATCGTGCCAGCAGCACCAGATCTGTTTTCAATGATGATGTTTTGACCCAAGATCTCACTCATTTTTGGAGCCAAGGCACGTGCCACAATGTCTGTGCCGCCGCCCGGTGCAAAACCGACTACCAAACGAATTGGTTTTGTTGGCCAAGCTGCTTGAGCTAAAACTGGGGATGCCAGCAC
This sequence comes from Polynucleobacter sp., assembly GCA_964202085.1. Lineage (GTDB taxonomy): Bacteria > Pseudomonadota > Gammaproteobacteria > Burkholderiales > Burkholderiaceae > Polynucleobacter. Next base: position 345 of record CAXNHG010000105.1, read on the forward strand.
TGAAGTTGTTAGTGCTGCCACGGCTGTGGCAATAATTTTACGTCTTGTGTTCATGATTTCTCCTCGTTGAACAATGATGACTACAGTTCTAAAAACTTACCCATACTTCTAGTTACAACAAATTACAAATGTATAAAAAACATAAAAAAATAAAAACAAAAAAATAAAAACGAATAAACAAGCTAAAACCTATTCCAAATGCATCTCCAAAATACGAGCCACGTGTAAAGCTTCTCTGTTGGCACCATCTTTGATTTGATGGCGGCAGCTTGAGCCATCAGCCAATACGATGGCATCAGGAGCTTGACGAATTGCTGGGAGTAATTGCATTTCTGCCATTTGCAATGAAACTTGATGGTGTTCACTCTCATAGCCGAAGCTACCCGCCATACCGCAGCAGGAAGACTCAATCAGTTGTGGTTGAGCCTGCGGAATCATTTTGAGTAAAGCAATGATTGGTTTGACCGCATCAAATGATTTTTGATGGCAATGACCATGCAATAAAATTTGTTGATCACAAGCCTTCAGTTTTGGAGTAAAGCGACCGGCCGCTGCCTCTGATACTAAAAACTCTTCAAAGGTCTGACTGTTTTTGGCCAAAGTCTTTGCTGAATCACCCAAGCCCATCACCAAAAATTCATCGCGCAAGGTCAAAATACATGAAGGCTCTAAACCAATGATCGGAATATTTTTCTCTGTGTAGCGCATGAAGGCATCTAATAATTCTTGAGCGCTCGCGCGAGCCTCATTCACCATACCGCTGGCCAAATAAGTTCTGCCACAGCAATAGTGGCCTTGTTTCTTTTGTGGAATGTGGACGGTGTATCCACTCGCTTTTAGTACATTAACTGCGGCTTTGATATTTTCTGTCTCAAAACAACCATTAAAGGTATCTGCCCACAAAATAACCGGTTTGGTGCTGGCAAACAAAGCTTCTTCACTGCTGCCAATCAATGAGCGCCAAACTGTATCGCGACGCCAAGTTGGCAAACTGCGTTTTGCTGATATCTGTGTGATCTTTTCACCCAAAAAGGCCAGACCAGGAATCTTATTTCTTAAATTTAATAAAAACGCTAAGCCAGGAATGTCTGCAATGTGATGAGAGTATCTTGGCAGGTGGCCGATCAAACGATCTCTAAGAGTCCAGCCATGAGATTGTTTGTAATGACTCAAATACTCAATCTTCATTTTTGCCATATCAACGCCCGTAGGACACTCGCGTTTACATCCTTTGCAACTGACACATAAATCAAAAGCCTCTTTGACCTCTTCTGATAAAAATGCATCCTTGCCCAATTGATTGGATAGGGCTAAACGCAAAGTATTGGCACGACCTCTGGTCAAATGTTTCTCATCGCGAGTCACTCGATAGCTGGGGCACATGGTGCCCGCATCAAACTTGCGGCAATGACCATTGTTGTTGCACATCTCTACAGCTTTTGCAAAACCACCACTGGGATCGCCACCTGTTCCCGGGGCGGTTGTTTCCTCAGTGACTGGATCATTTTGCACATCCCAGCTTGACCAGTCCAAAGAGGTCTTCAGTGGAATCACACGGTATGCTTGAGGAAATCTGAACAAGGATTCATCATCCATCTTAGGAGGATTGATGATTTTGCCTGGATTGAACAAGTTATTTGGGTCAAAAGCATGTTTGATTTCACCCAAAGCTTCAGTGAGCTTTGGTCCAAATTGCCACTGGATCCATTCACCACGACAGATGCCATCACCATGCTCGCCACTGAAAGCACCCTTATAGCGCTTAACCAATGCTGCAGCCTCTTCAGCAATTGTGCGCATCTTCTGCGCGCCACCACGACGCATATCTAAAATTGGACGAACGTGCAGGGTGCCCACCGATGCATGGGCATACCATGTGCCGCGTGAACCATGTTTTGAAAAAACCTCCGTGAGATCTTGGGTGTACTCGGCCAAACTTTCCAACGGAACTGCACAGTCTTCAATGAAGCTCACTGGCTTACCATCACCTTTTAAGCTCATCATGATGTTCAAGCCAGCTTTACGAACTTCCCACAAATTCTTTTGAGACTCTGCATGAATCATCTCCACCACGCAGCCAGGGTGGCCTAAGTCAGCCATCAGGCTCATCAACTCTTTTACTATTTTCTCAAGGGGGGCCAACTCTTCACCAGAGAACTCCACTAATAAAATAGCTTCTGGTGTTTTACCTGCCACATCAATCAGAGCTGTTTCAATCACTGATTTAAATGCAGGATTGCTGCGTGATAAATCAATCATGGTGCGATCGACCAATTCAACGGCAGACGGTTTTAATTTAACGATGTGCTGCGCGCTGTCCATGGCCCCATAGAAGCTGGTGAAGTTAACCACCCCCAAGGTCTTGTGCTTTGGCAATGGAGAGAGTGCAAGGCGCAACTGTTTGTAATAGGCCAAGCTGCCTTCGCTGCCCACCAACAGATGTGCCAAGTTCACTTGACCATCTTGCGTGTACGGGCGCTCGCTTTGATTATTGAATATATCTAAGTTGTAGCCTGCAACCCTGCGCATCACTTTAGGCCACTTCATTTCAATTTCTGCTTGATGCTGATGCGCCAGCGATTGCACAAATTGACCAAGCTCAAAAGCTTTGCCCGTGGCATTTTTCATCAAGCCAAATGATGCCTCTTGACCATTGGCCAACCAAGCATCAACGCCCAAGACGTTGTGAACCATGTTGCCATACGCAATGGATCGGCTGCCGCAGGAGTTATTACCTGCCATGCCGCCAATGGTTGCTTGTGCTCCGGTGGATACATCGACCGGATACCAAAGCTGGTGTTTTTTCAGGGTAGCGTTCAAATGGTCAAGCACAATACCTGGCTGAACATCCACATACCCTTGCTCAAGATTGATATCTAAAATATTTCTGAAATATTTGCTGTTATCAATCACCAATGCAGGACCTGTTGTTTGTCCGCATTGGCTTGTGCCACCCCCACGAGGTAACACCGGCACACCAAGATCAGCAGCTATTTGAATAGCAGCAACAATGTCTTGTGCAGTTTTTGGCACAAAGACTGCAACCGGCATGGTTTGATAAATCGAAGCATCGGTGGCATAGCGCCCACGGCTAACCATATCTGTCATCACCTCACCAGATGTTTCAGCTTCAAGCCGTTTGGCTAAAAACTGGGTGTCGATCATGATCTCTTGGTAGGCGAGTGGTTTGTTCATGCTTTGATGCTCATGCTTTGACTGAGTGAGATAAGTTTTCTGAATCCATTAACTGGATCACCACATCACGTTTATTCATCACGTGATTCATCATGACTCGCCTCATGCGCACACTGTCTTGCGCTTTAAGTGCATCAATCATCTCTTTGTGCTCGCCTACAGCTTTTTCCCATTTCACTTCATCTTGGTTTGAGCGGAAGCGCAAAGCTTCAATGCGAGCATTGACTTGAACAAAAAGCTGACTCAAGACAGGATTCGCTGCCGCTTGATTGATGGCATTGTGTATTTTTAAATTCAGTTTGTAATAGCTCGATAAATCACGTCGAGCATAAAAAGCCATCATTTCATAATGCATGGCCTCTAATTCAGATAGGGCAGTGTCTGAGATGTTTTGAGCGGCCAACTCTCCAGAGTAACCCTCAAGATTAGCAATCACATCAAATGTATTAATCACATCCTCTTTGTTCAACTGAACCGCAATCGCACCTCGATTGGCGATCAATTCAACCAAACCATCGGCCGCTAAACGCCTGATTGCCTCTCGAATAGG
>CAXNHG010000106.1:0-4089 GCA_964202085.1 Polynucleobacter sp.
AATTAATGCCAATGGTACAGGCTTACAACGCTTGACCAGGGGCTCATCAATTGACACCGAGCCACAATGGTCACCAGATGGTCAGTCTATTTATTTCACGAGTGATCGTGGGGGTAGTCCACAGATCTATAGGATGTCAACGGGAGGTGAAGCTGCTGGCAGCGCTCAGCGGATCACTTTTAAACATTCTTTTGTGACGAGCCCGCGTTTGTCACCAGATGGTAAAAATTTGGCTTACATCGCACGTGTTTCTGGCGCCTATCGCTTGCACCTTCAAGATTTGGCAACCGGAGAGGTTATTGTTCTAAGTGACGGTACTCGAGATGAAACCCCCACCTTTGCTGCCAATGGACGATACATTTTGTACGCCACTCATTTGGCGGGTAAACCAGTACTCATGGCCGTATCTATCGATGGCAAAAATAAACAAACCTTGAGTTTGCCGGGTGCTGATATTCGTGAGCCTGCTTGGGGCCCATTTATGGACTAGTTGTCAAAAAAGCAATGTTTTCATCTTAATTTGGTACGATAGGACTTAATTCATCGAATTAAGCCTTTTTTGATGAAAATTAAATAATAAAACTTAAATACACACGATTTTATAATTTTTGATATTGGAGAGAATCATGAAAGAATTTTCAATTACTCGACGTGCAACATTGTTGTTGTCAGTGGCTCTATTAACAGCCTGTGCATCAGGTGTTAAGTTAGATGATGTTGCCGGCAAGGAAAAGAGCGGCACTGATTACAGTTCACAACCATGGAATGATCCTACAAGCCCATTGTTTAAGCGCAGCGTTTATTTTGACTTTGATAGCTACACTGTTAAGTCTGAGTACCAAGCAACATTGCAAGCCCATGCTAATTACCTAAAAGCCAACAAAGATCGCAAGATCAAGATTGAAGGCAACACAGATGAGCGCGGTACGACTGAATACAACTTGGCATTAGGCCAGCGTCGCTCAGAAGCTTTGCGTAAGTCATTGTCATTGTTAGGTGTGTCTGATGCACAGATGGAAGCAGTGAGCTTTGGCAAAGAAAAGCCAAAGGCACAAGGTAGTAATGAGGCAGCATGGCAAGAAAACCGTCGTGCTGACATCGCTTATTAATTGACTTAAATTTATTTAAGAAAAGAATACTTATGCAGCAATTAAAGCGCTTTAGTTTTCTGCACAACTCAACAGCGGCTTTGGCCGCTGTTGTTTTTATTGGCTTATCTTTTACATCACCATCTAGCTTTGCGTTCTTAGAAGATAGTGAAGCGCGTCGCGCCATTTTAGATTTACGAGCGCAACTCTCAGCCAGTCAAAAAGCACAAGTTGAGCTTCAAGGCCTTCTTGATGAACTTAACCAAGAGACGGCTAAATTACGAGGCCGTGCAGAGATTTTGGAAAAGCGAGTTGAAGAGTTAACTGCGCAACAAAAAACTTTTTATCAAGATTTGAATGACCGAATGAAAAAACTTGAGCCTCAAGTGATGGAGATTGAGGGCGTTCAAGGTAGTGTTCAGTTTGGTGAAAAAGAAGCTTATGAAGCTGCCTTGAAGGCTTTTCAGGAGGGTAATCTAAAGCAGGCTGACACAGGGTTTCAGGCGTTTGTTAAAAAATACCCTAATAGTCCTTATTGGCCATTGGCACAGTTTTGGCTGGGCAACTCTGAATATGCTCAAAAAGATTACAAGTCAGCGATCACGACACTTCAAACAATGGTGAAACGTTATCCTTTGCATGGACGTATACCTGATGCACTTCTAACTTTAGCCAACAGCCAGATTGAAGCGGGTCAAAAGCCTGCAGCTAAAAAAACTTTAGAAAATTTAATTGCTAAGCACCCTGACGCTGAAGCTACTAACTTGGCAAAACAGGCACTTAAACGCTTGAAGTGACCGAAGATCGTATGTCTGTTAATTTTGAAATGATGCATGCCAGGAAGCCAAACGCTCCTGCCGTTGTCCTCTTGTCAGGTGGCTTGGATTCGGCAACGGTTTTAGCTATTGCAAAAAAACTTGGTTACGCTGTTTATGCATTGTCGTTTCGTTACGGTCAGAGACACTCTTCTGAGTTAGATGCTGCCACACGAGTTGCAAATTCTTTAGGTGCGATTGAGCATCAAATCATTGATTTAGATTTGCGTCGCTTTGTGGGTGGATCTGCTTTAACAGATGATGCCTATGATGTCCCCACCAGTCCGAGCGCTAACAATGAGATTCCGATCACCTATGTTCCTGCGCGTAACACCATCATGCTTTCAGTAGCCTTGGGGTGGGCTGAAGCATTGGGTGGCTTGGATATTTTTTTTGGCGCCAACGCAGTTGATTATTCTGGCTACCCAGACTGTCGTCCTGATTATGTGAGATCTTTTGAGGCTATGGCTAATTTGGCCACCAAGGCAGGTGTGGAGTCTCATCAACAATCAACCAGCTTTAGGGTTCACGCCCCAATCATTCAGATGAGTAAGGCGCAAATCATTCAGGCAGGCATGACTTTGGGTGTGGATTTTTCTCAAACAGTGTCTTGCTATCAGGCCAATCCAGAGGGCTTGGCTTGTGGTCAATGTGAATCATGCCGGCTTCGCAAAGAAGGTTTTAAAGCATTAGGTATGCTTGATCCAACTAACTATCTTTGAAGTATTCGTAATTAATGATTAAAGAAAAAGCCGGTAAAGCTCATGCTTCACCGGCTTTTCCACAAGAACTTATAGATTTATTTCAACGCAGAAAATACACTTGCAGTGATCGCATCGACTGCGCCAGTGCCTTCAATTTTGCGATAAGCTGGGGCCGGGACTTTGGCCGCTGGATCACCATTTTTAGACCAGTCAGAGTAGTACTCAACCAATGGTCTTGTTTGAGCGTCATAAACATCTAAACGCTTTTTAACCGTTTCTTCTTTGTCATCTTCGCGCTGAATCAACTCTTCACCAGTTTCATTATCTTTGCCAGCGACTTTGGGTGGATTGAATGCGACATGGTAAGTGCGGCCTGAAGCAACGTGTACACGACGACCACTCATGCGATCGATGATGGCGCTGAACGGTACGTCGATTTCAAGAACGTAGTCAATTGGTACGCCAGCATCTTTCATGGCTTGTGCTTGAGGAATAGTGCGTGGGAAACCATCAAATAGATAACCCTCGGAGCAATCAGCCTGACTTAGACGATCTTTAACTAAACCGATGATGATTTCATCAGAAACCAAACCACCGGAATCCATCACTTTTTTAGCTTCGATGCCAAGCGGAGTGCCAGCCTTAACGGCTGCACGGAGCATGTCACCGGTAGAAATCTGGGGGATACCAAACTTCTCACAAATAAATTTAGCCTGCGTGCCTTTTCCAGCGCCTGGCGCGCCCAATAAGATCAATCGCATGGTTAACTCCCTTTTTATTATTGAATCAGGTAATACAAAATTTAAAAAAGTATAAGCGTAGGCTGATTGTTTGACAGCTGGCTAACTCTTTCTAATAACTGGAGGGATTTTCCCATTATTTGCCTCTGAAGGCTATTCTTTGAACCTAGGATTTACCCAGGCCACTAAAAACTTGACGGACTCGATCTAAATCTTCTGCCGTATCAACGCCTGGGGGTGGCGCCATAGCCGTTAGTAAAACCTGTATAGCGTAACCATGCCACAGGGCTCTTAACTGCTCTAGAGCCTCCGCCTCTTCGATGGGTGCTGGTGGGAGTTGTGAGAATTTCTTTAAAAAACTGGCTCGGTAGGCGTACATGCCAATATGTCGAAAACACTGTGCTTGATATTGCTCAGGATTACGACTAAATGGAATGGCGGAGCGTGAAAAATAAAGTGCCTGATGAGATTGGCTCATGACCACTTTAACCACATTGGGATTGTTGATTTCTGCAGGGTCATGGATGACCAATGCTGCAGTTGCAATAGATGCTTGAGGGTGTTGCGACAGTGTTTTTGCAACATCAGTGATCAAGTCAGGCGGTATCAAGGGCTCATCTCCTTGCACATTGACAACGATCTCATCATCTTGCAAATTGAGTTTTCTAACAATTTCGCTCAATCGATCAGTGCCTGTGGGATGATCTTTGCTGGTGAGCATCACATCCAGACCATGTGCTTT
>CAXNHG010000107.1:0-4062 GCA_964202085.1 Polynucleobacter sp.
CCATCATTGCTTCAAACACCTCATCGATTTCAATCACGCAAATGGCTGCTGAAGTCAGCAATCCTCAGCGCTTTATTGGTATGCATTTTTTCAACCCTGTACCGCTGATGACTTTGGTTGAAATTATTCGTGGTCTACAAACAGATGATCGCACGCACGGTTTGGTTCAAGAAATGTCAAAGGTGTTGGGCAAAGAACCTATCACCGTTAAAAATGCTCCTGGTTTTGTTGTGAACCGTATTTTGGTACCCATGATCAATGAAGCCTTCTTTGTTTTGGCTGAAGGTTTGGCCACCCCAGAAGATATTGATGCAGGTATGAAGCTTGGTTGTAACCATCCTATTGGGCCTTTGGCATTGGCTGACATGATTGGCTTGGATACTTGCTTGGCCATCATGGAGGTTTATTTCAAGAACTTCAGTGATTCTAAATACCGCCCCTGCCCTTTGCTTCGTGAAATGGTTGCAGCAGGCTACGTAGGTAGAAAATCAGGTAAAGGTGTTTACAGCTACGCCTAATCATGTTGACTCCAATGGCTAAACTTCTTGGGTATGCAGGACTGACTCCCTTCATCGTGCTGACCGCTCTGGTTCAATTTGCAGAATCGCCGCTGGATTTTTGGTCTGCTAATTCGTTACTCCTTTACGCAGCAACGATTGCCTCGTTTGTGGGGGCTTTGCATTGGGGCCCTTTATTGAACCCTCTCTCAAATCAAGAGGGATATGGCTTTTGGAAATCCAAAGGTGCTTGGATTTGGGGAGTGATCCCGGCCTTGCTAGCATGGGCAGCTCTTCACTTACCCTTTTCCTCTGGTTACTTTTTAATTGCAGCAACTCTTGTGCTTGCATTGCTCGTTGATCGCAAACAGTTTCGTCATTTGATTCATGACGAGGCGTATTTGGCAGAATTCTTAAAAATGAGAACAGTGCTGACAGTAGTCGCAACTGCCTGCCTTGTTTTGGCAGGCATTGCTATCAGACAATTTTGATTTGATTTAAATCTTTTTAGCTTTAGCCAAAAGTGTTTCTGTGTAGGCGATTGCCAAAGCTGAGATCACAAACGTCAAGTGAATCAGGGTTTGCCACAGCAAGGTTTTATCATCTAAATGTTCCGCATTGATGAAAGTCTTCAATAAGTGAATTGAAGAAATGCCGATGATGGCTGTTGCCAACTTGACCTTCAAAACACCTGCATTCACATGAGACAACCATTCAGGCTGATCAGGATGATTCTTGAGCTCTAAACGAGAAACAAATGTTTCCCAACCGCCCACAATGACCATCACCAATAGATTTGAAATCATCACCACATCAATCAAACCTAAGACGATCAACATGATTTCTGTTTCAGTGGTGCCGCCCTTACTCACCATCATGCCAATGAGGTGAACTAACTCACGCCAAAACTGAATCACATAGACAACTTGAGCAACAATCAAACCCATGTACAAGGGTGCTTGTAACCAGCGACTCATAAAAATCCAGCGCGGCAGTGGGCGTAATCTATCTTTAGTTTGTTCTTGTGTATCTTGGTTCATGAGTCACTTTTTAATAATGATGAATTAGTTGTAAAAAAAGATTTGGCATTCAGACAACATGCGACAATTTGCGTATTAAACCATGTCTTTATTACCAAACAACGAAAATTTTACCCCTCTAGCGGAAATGCTACGCCCTCAACAAAAAGAGGGCCTGGTTGGGCAAACTCACCTTTTTGGTTCAGGTAAACCGCTTGACTTGGCATTCCGGTCGGGCAAGCCTCATTCAATGGTTTTATGGGGGCCTCCTGGTGTGGGCAAAACGACCATTGCGCGCTTAACTGCCAACACCTTTGACTGCGAATTTATTGCCATTTCAGCAGTTTTGGCTGGGGTGAAAGAAATAAGACAAGCCATAGAGCAAGCAGAAAACAATCTACAACAGTTTGGCAAAAAAACCATTCTGTTTGTGGATGAAATTCATCGATTCAATAAGTCTCAACAAGATGCCCTACTTCCCTTTGTTGAATCAGGTTTGGTGACCTTTATTGGAGCCACGACCGAGAACCCTTCTTTTGAAGTTAATTCAGCGTTGCTTTCAAGAGCTCAGGTGTATGTTCTGAAGTCATTGACGCATGATGAACTTTTACAGTTATTGAATCGGGCTTTGGCAGCATTATCAAGCTCCCTTGAGTTCAATGAAGAAGCCAAAGCAGTTTTACTAAACATGGCCGATGGTGATGCTAGACGTTTTCTTAATTTGATTGAGCAAACCTTCAATGCTGCCAAGACCAGTCAAATCACCAACATCACCGCAGAATTTCTCGAGCAATCCTTAGGGCATTTATCAAAACGATTTGATAAATCTGATGATCATTTTTATGACCAGATTTCAGCCTTGCATAAATCTGTCAGAGGGTCTAATTCAGATGGCGCCTTGTATTGGTTTTGCCGCATGATTGATGGTGGTGTTGATGTGAAGTATTTGTCTCGTCGCATTGTTCGTATGGCTTGGGAAGATATTGGATTAGCAGACCCAAGGGCCATGCAATTAACCAATGATGCGGCATCGACTTTTGAGCGCCTAGGCAGCCCTGAGGGTGAATTAGCTCTTGCAGAAGCCTTGATTTACTTGTGCGCAGCGCCTAAAAGTAATGCGGCCTACAAAGCATTTAATCAAGCCAAAGACTTTGTGGCAAAAGACACAAGTCGTGATGTACCGATGCATTTACGCAATGCTCCAACCAAATTGATGGATGAATTAGGTCATGGCAAAGCTTATCGTTATGCGCATGATGAAGTTCATGCTTATGCAGCTGGAGAAAACTATCTTCCTGATGGCATGAAAGAGGCCAATTGGTATCAACCAACAGACCGAGGTTTAGAAGCTAAGATCAAAGAAAAATTGGCTTTCTTAAAATCCTTGGATGAAGCCGCTAAGAGCAAAAAGTAAATGAATAATTAAATAAAAAATTTAATAAAACAGTCAATAAAAAAGTCTGCAGAAGCAGACTTTTTTTATTTGATACCGCTGAAAATGATTCAGTGACTTAAACCAACATGTCAGCCCAAATGTTTCTGGCCCATGCGTTTGCATACTCACCCTCAAGAGGGTTAGCCGCAGCAGACACGCCACCAGAACCCGGCACTGTGACCATGGTTTTCTTGTCAGCATCATAGGTATGCACACTGGCAACGTGAACTACTTCTTCAGCAGATACGAAGCTGTAGCAAGTGTTGTTGTATACCGGCAATTGATTGATGTCAGCGCCACTCAAGATTGCCACAACCGCTGCAGCACAGGTCTTACCGTGTTGGTTGGCCATGTGACCAGACTTTGGCATGCCCGGAGCAATTTGAATTGAGTCGCCTAAGACGTGAACGTTTGGAGCAACTTTAGATTCAAAGGTCAAGAAGTCAACTTCACACCAGCGTGCGTTCATATTGGCCAAGCCTGTCTTAACGGCGATAACACCAGCACGCATTGGGGGTAATACGTTCAATACATCCGCCTTGATGTCGTCGTTGAATTCAAACTTGAGCGTCTTACCTTTGACATCGACATCAGTAAGATTGTGTTTGCCGCGGTACTCAACTAAGCCAGCATAACGACGTGACCATGCCAACTTGAACAATCCTGGCTTAGATGTCACATCATCATTGGCATCTAAAACAAGCACTTTGCTCTTTGGTTTGTTTTTTTGGAAATACTCAGCTACCTGACAAGCGCGCTCATAGGGCCCTGGAGGGCAACGGTACGGAGCCAATGGAATTGAAATGGCGAATACGCCGCCATCTTTCATACTCTCCAATTGTTTTCTAAGACCCACGGTTTGCTCGCCTGCTTTCCATGCGTGGAGAATTTCGTTCTGAGCATTTGGCTTGAGCATGCCTGGTAATTTATCGTAAGTTAAATCAATACCAGGGGAAACGATCAAACGATCGTAGAACAATGTTGAACCGCCAGCCAATTTAACTTGTTTTTTAGCAACGTCCACTGACACCACATAATCTTTTACCAACTTCACGCCATGATTCTTACTAAGACCATCGTATGCAACTGTGATGTCTTCCATCTTCTTGCT
>CAXNHG010000108.1:0-4049 GCA_964202085.1 Polynucleobacter sp.
AGTAAGGAGAGCCGATATGGCCGGAACAAAAGAGATACGGACAAAGATCAAGAGCGTACAAAATACGCGCAAGATCACCAAGGCGATGGAAATGGTCGCCGCATCAAAGATGCGGCGTGCTCAAGAGCGCATGCGCAATGCACGCCCCTACTCTGAAAAAGTAAGGAATATTGCCGCTAACCTGGGTAATGCCAACCCGGAGTATCGCCCTGCTTATTTAGTAGAGCGCGAGGTCAAAAAAGCTGGCGTCATTGTTGTAACTACAGATAAAGGTCTTTGCGGCGGTATGAATACCAACGTTTTAAGGGCTTTGACGAACACAATGAAAGAACTAGATGCTAAGGGCGTTCAGTTGTCATGCACACCAATAGGCATGAAGGGGTTCCAGTTCTTAAATAGAATTAAAGCGAAGATTGTTTCTCATGTAACGCAAATGGGCGATACCCCCCACTTAGAAAAGTTAATTGGGGCAATTAAGGTGCAGTTGGACGCTTATGAAAATGGTGAAGTAGATGCTGTTTATTTGGCATATACAAAATTCATCAACACTATGAAGCAAGAGCCAGTAATTGAAAAGTTATTGCCTTTGTCTAGTGAGCATCTAGAGCAAACATCCGCTGAGTCAAAAGAGTATGGTTGGGATTATTTATATGAGCCAGATCCACAATCAGTAGTTGATGAATTGTTGAAACGTTATGTTGAGGCATTGATTTACCAGGCGGTGGCAGAAAACATGGCATCTGAGCAGTCCGCTCGTATGGTTGCCATGAAAGCTGCTTCTGACAATGCGAAAAACGTAATTGGTGAGTTGCAGTTGATATACAACAAAACACGTCAAGCAGCCATTACCAAAGAGTTGTCCGAGATTGTCGGCGGCGCTGCGGCGGTTTGATAACGAATGTATTGTAAAAAATTAGTGATCGGAGAACTACGATGAGTAACGGAAATATCGTTCAGTGTATTGGTGCGGTGGTAGACATTCAGTTTCCTCGCGACAGCATGCCAAAAATTTATGACGCATTGATCTTGGAAGAGAGCAGTGAGGCGTCATTTGCTGAAAAGGGTTTAACCTTTGAAGTACAACAGCAGCTAGGTGATGGCGTCGTTCGTACTATCGCCATGGGCTCAAGTGATGGCTTGCGTCGTGGCATGGGCGTTAAAAATACAGGCAAGGGAATTTCAGTGCCTGTCGGCCCAGCAACATTAGGGCGCATCATGGACGTATTGGGTCGCCCAATCGACCAAGCCGGTCCAATCGGCACAGAAGAGCGTCGTGCGATTCACCAATCTGCACCTAAGTTCGATGAGCTATCACCATCAGTTGACTTGCTAGAAACAGGCATCAAGGTTATTGACTTGGTCTGCCCGTTCGCCAAGGGCGGTAAGGTCGGTCTATTCGGCGGTGCCGGTGTGGGCAAGACAGTTAATATGATGGAGTTGATTAACAACATCGCTAAGCAGCACTCAGGATTATCTGTATTTGCTGGTGTTGGCGAGCGAACTCGTGAAGGCAATGACTTTTATCACGAAATGAAAGACTCAAACGTTCTTGATAAAGTGGCCATGGTTTTCGGTCAGATGAATGAGCCACCAGGCAACCGTTTACGTGTTGCTTTAACCGGTTTAACAATGGCTGAACGTTTCCGTGACGAAGGCCGCGACATCTTGTTCTTCGTCGATAACATTTATCGCTATACATTGGCTGGTACAGAAGTATCTGCTTTGTTAGGCCGTATGCCATCAGCTGTGGGTTACCAACCAACGTTGGCTGAAGAAATGGGCCGTTTACAAGAGCGCATTACTTCAACAAAGACTGGTTCTATTACATCGATTCAGGCCGTTTACGTTCCTGCCGATGACTTAACAGATCCATCACCTGCTACAACATTCTTGCACTTAGACTCTACAGTTGTTTTATCACGTGACATCGCTGCTTTGGGTATTTACCCAGCGGTTGACCCACTTGACTCAACAAGCCGTCAGCTAGATCCACAAGTTGTTGGCGAAGAGCATTACAACGTGGCTCGCGGTGTTCAGACAACGCTACAGCGCTACAAAGAATTGCGCGACATTATTGCTATTTTGGGTATGGACGAATTGTCACCAGAAGACAAGCAGGCTGTTGCACGCGCACGTAAAATCCAGCGCTTCTTGTCTCAGCCATTTCACGTAGCGGAAGTATTTACTGGTTCTCCAGGTAAGTATGTTCCTTTGAAAGAAACAATCCGTGGCTTTAAGATGATTGTTGATGGTGAGCTTGACCATTTGCCTGAGCAGGCATTCTATATGGTTGGCGGCATCGATGAGGCAATCGAAAAAGCTAAGAAGTTGTAGTAACCAAGGGACAAACATGTCAAGCATCTACGTTGATGTAGTAAGCGCCGAGCAGTCTATTTTTTCGGGTGAAGCAAAGTTCATTGCTTTGCCTGGAGAAAGTGGTGAGTTGGGGATCCTTCCGGGGCACACCCCCCTCATTACAAGAATTCGTCCAGGCGCAGTTCGTATTGAAAAAGTTGACGGTGACGAAGAGTTTGTTTTCGTTGCTGGCGGCATCCTTGAGGTTCAACCCAATAAAGTAACAGTTCTTGCTGATACTGCTATTCGTGGCCATGACCTTGATGAAGCAAAAGCACTAGAAGCTAAAAAAGCAGCTGAAGAGGCTATGCAAAACCGTAGCACTGAAATTGATTTTGCGCATGCTCAATCTGAATTTGCTATGGCAGCGGCACAATTAGCAGCAATTGCAAAGTTACGTCAAAAAAGATAATTGACTTTAATTAATGATCGCTTCCTGCGCGCATGCCTTGGGCAGCCAACAGATAGAACACCTCTGTGGCTAATGCGTCAGGCAGGACGTTATTTACCTGAATACAACGCAACAAGAACTAAAGCTGGAAGTTTTCTGGCTCTTGCAAAAAATCCACAGTTAGCAACAGAAGTTACATTACAACCACTGGATAGATATCCATTGGATGCCGCAATTCTGTTTTCGGATATTCTGACCATTCCAGATGCGATGGGCTTGGGTTTGAGCTTTGAAGCAGGAGAAGGCCCAAGATTCAGTCGCCCATTAAGAGACGAGCAAGCAGTTAACAACTTAAGACCTGCTGACCTTAATCAATTGAAATATGTTTTTGATGCCGTATCTGAAATTAGAAAGGCACTCATTCAAAATGGGCAACAAAGAGTTCCTTTGATTGGCTTTTCAGGAAGCCCATGGACCTTGGCCTGTTACATGGTTGAGGGTTCGGGATCATCTGACTTTAAAAATACAAAAGAAATGTTGTATCAAAGACCTGACTTAATGAAAAAGGTTTTAGATGCAAACATACAATCAGTTGCTGATTATTTAACTGCGCAGGTAGATGCGGGCGCGCAGGCATTGATGATTTTTGATACTTGGGGCGGTTTATTGCCAGATGGTTGGTATCAAAAAACCTCTTTAGCGAGCATGAAAGCTGTGATTGATTTGTTGCCAAGACAAAAAGACGGCCAACGAATTCCAATTTTAGTATTCACCAAGGGCGGTGGAATTTGGCTTGAAGACATCGCCCATTCTGGTGCAGATGTCATCGGATTAGACTGGACAGCGTCGATTGCAAAGTCACGTAAGCGTTTACTTGCAAATAACACCCCGCTGGCCCTTCAAGGAAATTTTGACCCTTTGGCCCTATTCTCAAGCCCCGCTCAAATTAGCTCAGAAGTTAAGAGAATTTTGGATGAATTGGCAACCGCCCCCGCCTTGGCTGAAAACCTTCACCCATTAGATGGCCACGTCTTTAATTTGGGCCATGGAATATCGCAGTTCACAAACCCAGAACATGTTATCGCTCTAACGGAGACCGTGGTAAGTCACTCAAAAACGCTTAGAAATAAGTAAAAATAAGCATGTGAGCGGTAACTTATGCACAGGCCTCTTGTGAAATAAAAACTTATCATTCCGCTCCCAATAATCGCCTCGAGAGCCCAATTAAATTCTGTAAGTAATTAATTTATATAGACTTTTATTTACCGCAGATTCTAATAAAAATATATAAAAATAGTGGCCT
>CAXNHG010000109.1:0-4047 GCA_964202085.1 Polynucleobacter sp.
GGCCATCTGGTTAAAGAGATTGATGCCCTTGGTGGCGCAATGGCTGAAGTAACTGATTCGGCTGGAATACAGTTCAGGATATTAAATTCTAGTAAGGGCCCTGCTGTGCGAGCTACCAGAGCTCAGGCAGATCGCGCCCTTTACAAGACCGCCATGCGCAGCAAGTTAGAAAACCAAGAAAACTTGACTATTTTCCAGGCTGCTGTCGATGTTTTAATTGTTCGAGATGATCGGGTGTGTGGCGCAACAACTCAATTGGGCTTAAGCTTTTATGCATCTCAGGTTGTTTTAACCGCCGGAACCTTTTTGGATGGAAAAATACACGTTGGTTTAGATAATCACTCGGGTGGCCGCGCAGGAGATCCTGCGGCCATAAGACTTTCTTCTAGATTAAAAGAGTTAAAACTGCCACAGGGGCGCCTAAAGACGGGGACTCCCCCCAGAATTGACGGGCGCACCATTAACTTTTCTGTGATGCAGGAGCAGCCTGGCGATTTAGATCCTTTGCCGGCCTTCTCTTATTTGGGGCGACCAGAATTCCACCCCAAGCAACTTTCCTGTTGGATCAGCCATACCAATGAAAGAACACACGATATTATTCGTGGCGGTCTTGATCGTTCCCCGATGTATACGGGAGTGATTGAGGGTGTTGGCCCAAGATACTGCCCGTCCATAGAAGACAAGATACACCGATTTGCCGGCAAGGACAGTCATCAAATATTCTTAGAGCCCGAGGGCCTTACGACTCACGAGTTCTATCCAAACGGCATTTCAACAAGCCTTCCATTTGATGTTCAATGGAATCTGGTGAGAAGTATTCGGGGTCTTGAGAATGCGACGATTGTCCGCCCTGGCTACGCCATCGAATACGACTACTATGACCCAAGAGGTCTAAAGCCAAGCTTGGAAACCAAAGCCATCGACGGCCTCTTCTTTGCTGGTCAAATCAATGGCACAACCGGATATGAAGAGGCGGCTGCACAAGGTTTATTGGCCGGCATTAATGCAGGATTGAGCGCCAAGGGCAAAAATGCCTGGTATCCAAAACGCGACCAGGCCTATTTGGGAGTTTTGGTTGATGATTTGATTACCAAGGGCGTTCAAGAGCCGTATCGAATGTTCACAAGCCGTGCTGAGTATCGTTTGAGCCTTAGGGAAGACAACGCTGATGTCAGGTTGACCGAGCGGGGACATGAATTGGGGTTGGTTGATGACCGTCGCTGGGAGTTTTTCTGTAAAAAACAGGAGGCTGTTTCACGTGAAACACAAAGACTTAAGTCAACTTGGGTGAGCCCAAAGCTGATTAACCCAGCCGAGTCAGAGCTTTTGCTTGGCCAGGTCATAGCCCACGAATACAGCTTGGCTGAGCTATTAAAGCGACCCGGAATCACCTACGAAACCCTCACAACGTCATTTGATGGTCGATGGTCTGCAGAGCCGCTTGACCAAGATGTTGTTTTGAGAGATCAAATTGCCGAGCAGGTTGAGATTGCAATCAAATATCAAGGTTACATAGACAGACAGGCGGCAGAAATTGGCCGCCATGCCCATCATGAAGAAATGCCCCTGCCCCCAGACATCAACTATTCAAAGGTGTTGGGCCTGTCAATGGAGGCTCAGCAAAAGCTCAACCTTCATAAGCCGTGCACCCTAGGTCAAGCCTCAAGGGTTTCTGGCGTAACGCCAGCAGCCATTTCTTTGCTCTTGATACACTTAAAAAAGGGCTTGGGTCGACGCCCGAGCGCTGATTAATGGAAAAAGATTCGCAACAAGCCCTGCTTATTCAGTTAAGCGACGGTGTTCGAAGTCTTCATTTAAATCTTTCCACAGAAACCATTCAGCGTTTATTGGACTATTTAATCGAATTTCAGCGATGGAATAAAACCCATAATTTGTCCTCGATTCATGATTTAAATCAGTCAGTTACATTGCACCTATTAGATTCTCTGGCTGCGCTCCCGTATTTGGATAAATACATTGACCACCTTCCAAAATCCGAAGAGGTTTTTACTCTGGCCGACCTTGGGTCAGGTGGAGGTCTTCCGGGAATTCCTTTCGCCATTTGCCGCCCCACATGGAAAATTCATTTGATGGAGGCTGTTCAGAAAAAAGCAGTTTTTTTGCAACACATTGTGACCAAGTTAAATTTAGGCAATGTAAAGGTGCATGGCACAAGAATTGAGGATGCCGCCCCGGGGCTGGCATCCTCAGTAAGCTGTTGTATTTCAAGGGCTTTTTCAGAATTTGGCAAGTTTATAGCATTGTCTGAGCCCATGCTCAAAAAAGACGGCCTATTGTGGGCCATGAAGGCCCGAGTCCTAGATGCTGATTTAAAAACCATCCCAAGTACCTGGAAGATTCAAAACGATTATTTGTTCAGCGTCCCAGGGCTTGATGCCGAAAGAAGGCTCTATGAGTTGGCGCGCGTGAGAAAATTGAAGGCTTAACCAAAAGAAGACATTTATGGCAAAAATATTTTGCGTGGCAAACCAAAAAGGCGGGGTTGGCAAAACCACCACCACGGTTAATTTGGCGGCAAGCTTGGCAACACAAAAACAACGCGTCTTAGTCGTTGACCTTGATCCACAGGGCAATGCCAGCATGGGTTCGGGTATTGATAAGATGGGCTTGCAGCAAAGTGTTTATCACGTGTTAATTGGTATGTCTGATGTTTTAACTGCAATAGTTAAATCGGAGTCCGGTGGCTATGATGTTCTCCCAGCAAACCGAGAGCTTGCTGGCGCCGAAGTTGAATTGGTTGAGTTTGATCTGCGCGAAGAAAGACTAAAAAGCGTCTTGGGCCCAGTCCTCAATGATTATGACTTTATCTTAATCGATTGCCCCCCTGCACTTTCATTGCTAACCCTGAATGGCTTGTGTGCAGCCAATGGGGTGATTGTGCCAATGCAATGCGAATATTTCGCCTTGGAAGGCTTATCGGATTTGGTTAACACCATCAAGCAGGTGCACGCCAATCTCAATCCAAATTTAACCATCATTGGTTTGTTACGGGTGATGTTTGATCCAAGAACAACCTTGCAGCAGCAAGTTTCTGACCAGCTAGTGGAGCACTTTGGAGATAAAGTTTTTAACACCATCATTCCAAGAAATGTGCGCTTGGCTGAGGCGCCTTCATATGGCATGCCAGGAGTGACATTTGATAAGGCCTCGCGAGGCGCGCAGGCGTACATGCAATTTGGTGCAGAAATGATTCAGCGTATAAAAACAATGTAATGGACAAGAAAAGAATATGACAACAATCAAAAAAAAGGGTCTGGGGCGCGGCCTAGAAGCGCTCTTGGGCGCTAACGATAAAGGCAGCTCCAATGCGGGCATTGCAACCCTTCAGCTCAGCCAGTTGCAGGCCGGTAAGTACCAGCCGCGTAAAAATATGGTCGATGCATCGTTGCAGGAGCTCTCTGAGAGCATTAAAGAGCAGGGCATCATGCAGCCCTTGCTGGTGAGAAGTATTGGATCAGGCAAGTACGAAATCATTGCAGGGGAGCGTCGTTTTCGCGCAGCTTCGATGGCGGGCCTCAAAGAGGTGCCCGTATTAATTAAAGAGGCAAATGATCAAGCCACAGCCGCGATGGCTTTGATTGAAAACATGCAACGAGAAGATTTGAATGCTTTGGAAGAGGCAAGCGGACTCGCACGATTAATCGAGGAGTTTGGATACACCCACGAGAAGGCGGCAAAAGCTGTTGGAAAGTCGCGCAGCGCGGTTTCAAACCTATTGAGATTAATGCAATTGGCAAAGCCAGTTCAGCAGATGCTTGCCAAGGGCGATATTGACATGGGGCATGCACGCGCCCTTTTGCCGCTTGAGGCTGCTGCGCAAGTAAGTCTTGCCCAGAAAATTGTGATTCAAAAACTTTCAGTGCGTGAAGCCGAGCAAATGGCCACAAAATTGGTCTTGAATAAAACCCAAATTGGCGGCTCTAAAAAAGCCAAAGTCAAGGCTGACCCAGACTTAAGGCAGCTCCAAGAAAAACTATCGGATCAGCTTAATTTGGCCGTTGAAATCAAGCAAAAAAGACGTGGTGG
>CAXNHG010000110.1:0-4034 GCA_964202085.1 Polynucleobacter sp.
TGACATAGGGTATTTCTGAGTGCAATCTGCGTAGATCCCAAAAAGTGGCCTGCCCAGCACGATTCGAACGTGCGACCTACGCCTTAGAAGGGCGGTGCTCTATCCAACTGAGCTATGGGCAGTCTTTTATAAGGATTTGATTATAGCGGAGGTCTATAAGAGATTGCGTCTTGATGCTTGGCTTCATCGTTTTGATTACTGACCGATCTCATCAAGGTCAGAATCTCATCAGGCAAATTAGCTTGCCCATCTCTTAAGCCCATCTTAAGCTCTGGTACATATTGACTGATTTCATCTGAGCCAAAGAATTTCATTGACCAATTACTGAAGCGTCGCTTTTCTAATGAGCTGATATCAAGCACTTGCAAATCTTTATGGCGATGGTCTGCTGAGATGGCTTGCCAAATAAGCTCAATTTGCTGAGGATACCCTTCAATGATTTGACCAAAGATGCAGTTGTCATAGAACAAAACACCTGTGATGCCATTGCGTTTGTTTTTATGAGCCGCGTCTTCAAGCAAGTTCATCAAACCCAGAACGCCCATGTCATTCGCTGCCTGACTGACGTAACTCAATTCAATGAGTTGACTGGCTGGAAAGCTAGCAAATTTGATTTCTGAATCTTCTTGAAATGACATGTTTAATTTCTTTGTTCTTGATTCTCTGATATCTGTAAATGACATTAGACAAAACCAATCTTTTATTAGGCTTACGTCTAACTCAAATCTTAGAAAAAATTTGATTCTTTTATTGTTATACCGTTGCTGCTACGCAGCATATTAAGAGCAACTCTATGTAAATTTGACAGTAACTTTTAGAAAAATTGATTGGTGATTTTTGGAAGGCTGTGCATCGAGCGATGCTATTTGAAAGTGGTCGGAGTACAAGGATTCGAACCTTGGACCCCCTGGTCCCAAACCAGGTGCGCTACCGGACTGCGCCACACTCCGACTAAGAACGATATTGTAACCCATGGGTAGTTTGTTGGCAAATATTGTCGGCAAAACCAAATAGAATCAAGTCTTTGAAGCCACTAAGTGATGCGCTTGGGATGCCAACTCTTGGCGGGAAAGATGCGAAGGCAGTCTGTCAAAAAGGTGGATGTGAACAACCAGATGATTTGATTTGAGAATGTTTTTAATCGAGTCTATTAATTCCATATCTCCGATAAAAGCCGCTCGATTGGAATACTCATTATTTTCTTTGTACTGAATCGTGATTGGCAAAACATCGATCTGCGCCTGATGAGCAGATTCAAATAAATTTGATTTAAACGGTAAAACAGTTTTGCCATCCGTTGAGGTCCCTTCTGGAAAAATAGCTACCACCTCCTGATGACTCAGCTTTTCTTTCATCAATTGAATCACTCGCTTGATATCCGATAGTTTTTCTCTTTTAAGAAAAATTGTGCCAAGCATACTGGCCAAGTAACCAAAGATGGGCCACTTAGAGACATCCGACTTAGCAACAAAGATGACTGGTCGAATCGAATTGATGATGTGAATATCGAGCCAAGAGATGTGATTGGCGACCAATAAGTAAGGTTGAGCGCCAAATAAGATTGAATCATCCCCATGAATAATGACCTTCACCTTGAGTATTCTGAGTAGCCGAGCACACCAACTCTGAATCATCTTTTTACGCACCCTGAGTGGCAACAATGGGAATATTGCGCACTTCAATATGGCCAAAAAGAGGTGAAATATGAGGAAAAATGGCTTCATGGGGGAATATTGGCATATTTCTATGTCACGAATATGACATCAACTTGACATCTTAGTTTCAAAATACTCGTGCCAAATGTGAACTCATGAACCATTACCGCGCAATATGGATTTCTGATGTCCACTTAGGCACCTCAGGGTGTCAAGCAAATTATCTTCTCGATTTCTTAAAGCACAACGATGCTGACAAGGTTTATTTGGTTGGTGACATCATTGATGGCTGGCAACTGAAGAAGCGCTGGTTTTGGCCGCAAGCTCACAATGATGTTGTTCAAAAATTACTCCGCAAGGCCAGAAAAGGTTGTGAAGTCATTTACATCCCCGGTAACCATGATGAAATGGCCCGCCAATTTTTTGGCATGAGCTTTGGTGATATCAAGGTTGAGGATGAGGTCATTCATATCACTGCCGATGGTAAGAGACTTTGGATCACCCATGGCGACCTATTTGACGGCGTGATGCAATACGCCAAGTGGTTGGCTTACGTTGGCGACACCATGTACACCTTCATTTTATGGGTGAACCGCTGGTTCAATAAGATCAGAGCACGAATGGGCTTGCAGTATTGGTCACTGTCTCAATACCTAAAACATTCAGTTAAAAATGCTGTGAGCTTTATTGCAGACTTTGAAATGATCATGGCGCGCGAAGCCAGAATTCGTCAATGCGATGGCGTGGTCTGTGGTCATATCCACAAAGCTGAAATCAGAGAGATTGATGGTTTGCTTTACTGCAACGATGGTGACTGGGTTGAAAGCTTAACGGCCTTAGTTGAGACTGCAGATGGCACCTTGAAAATTGTGCACTGGCCACATATATTGCCTGACCCTATTGCAATTCCCAACCTTGAAACGGTCACGATTTCCGTTACAAGAACTGAAATATCAATGATTCAAGAAAAATTACTGGAGACGATTAAATGAACATCATGATTGTGACGGATGCTTGGGAACCCCAAGTGAATGGCGTTGTTAGAACTTTGAAACAAACCATGCATGAATTAAAAAAGATGGGGCACACGATCGACATGATCACCCCACTTGATTTCAAAACAATTCCATGTCCTACTTACCCAGACATTTCTTTATCTTTATTCCCCAAGAACAAGGTTCGCCAGAAAATGGAGGGCTTTGCCCCTGATGCGATTCATATTGCAACTGAAGGTCCTTTAGGCATTGCTGCTAGAGCTTATGCGCTGAAACATAAGCTGCCTTTTTCAACGGCTTATCACACGCGCTTCCCCGAATATGTCAAAGCTCGCACAGGCATTCCATTGGCTTTAACGTATAAATTCCTGCGCTGGTTCCATGACCCTTCATTGGCAGTCATGGCCCCAACCCAAGTGGTAATTGATGACTTGGAATCATATGGCTTCAAAAATGTGGTTCTTTGGACCAGAGGTGTCGATCTAGAAATATTTAAAGTTCAAGAATCAAAAGAACTCAATACTGCTCATCCCATCTTTTTATATGTCGGTCGCGTGGCAGTAGAAAAAAACATTGAAGCGTTCTTAGAAATTAAATTGCCAGGCTCCAAATGGGTGGTTGGCGATGGTCCTGCGCTTAATAGCCTGAAAGCTAAGTACCCAGAAGTTCAGTACTTGGGTGTTTTGCAACAAGAAAAGTTGGCCAAGGTTTACGCAGCAGCTGATGTGTTTGTGTTCCCAAGTAAAACCGATACGTTTGGCTTGGTGCTGCTTGAAGCAATGGCCTGTGGCACACCCGTGGCAGCTTACCCAGTGACTGGACCAATCGATGTGATCGGTAACTCTCAATCAGGCTCCATGAATGATGATTTACGCGAGGCCTGCCTTGAAGCGCTGAAGATACCTCGAGACGTTGCCAGGGCTCATGCTGAGAAATTTTCTTGGCAAGTGGCCAGCAGTCAATTTCTTAGCTATTTAAAACCGATTGAAATTCACACAACTGTCAAATCTCCTTCATTGGCGTGACATATTTACCCAATAAATTGTTGACATATTAACGAATAATAGGCAAATAAATGAGAGATTTACCTAACCCCTTATCATCAATCGCAGACACTTTTTTCAATAAACAAAATAAGAAAACCATGTCTGAGAGGATTGCCCCTCTTCATCAGATCATCAAAGAAAAAATCACACGCATGCAGAAGAACTCACGCGGCGTTCAAGGTAATAAGAAAGTTGAAGCCCCTGCTGTTCAAACCGGTAAAGCTGCGCCAATCAGTGTTAGCTGGGCAAGGCATCAAGATGAAGTGAAAGAAGCTCAACGTCTGCGCTACAAAGTATTTGCTGAAGAGATGGGTGCCAATCTAAAACCGTCTAAAGAG
>CAXNHG010000111.1:0-4032 GCA_964202085.1 Polynucleobacter sp.
GAAATGTGAAATTGGCCTTGGTCGAGGTAAAAAACAGCACGACAAACGTGATGCGTCGAAAGATCGAGATTGGCAAATAGAAAAAGCCCGAATCATGAGTTCGGGCTCCAAGATTGCGGACTAATCTCAGTCCGCTTTTTCTTTGATCTAATTAATTAACTCAATTATTTCTTAGCAAGCATTGTCCAAGTATCAACCACGCTGTCAGGATTCAATGAAATTGAGGTAATGCCCTTTTTCATTAACCACTGAGCAAAGTCTGGATGATCAGAAGGTCCCTGACCGCAGATGCCAATGTACTTACCCTTAGCAAGACAAGTTTTAATAGCTCTGGCAACCAAATATTCCACTGCTGGATCGCGCTCATCAAAATCAATCGCTAATAACTCCATACCAGAGTCACGATCCAAGCCCAAGGTCAATTGAGTCAAATCATTTGAACCGATTGAGAAGCCATCAAAGTGCTCCAAGAACTCTTCTGCTAAGATCGCATTGGATGGAATCTCGCACATCATGATGACGCGCAAACCATTCTCGCCACGCTTCAAACCATGTTGTCCTAAAAGACCAATCACTTTTTCAGCTTGCTTCACAGTTCTAACAAATGGAATCATGATTTCAACGTTGGTCAAGCCCATGTCATTGCGCACGCGCTTCATGGCTTCACATTCCATCGCAAAAGCTTCGGCAAAATCTTCTGAGATATAGCGTGAGGCGCCACGGAAACCAAGCATGGGATTTTCTTCATCTGGCTCGTAACGTGATCCACCAATCAACTTCTTGTATTCATTTGACTTAAAGTCGGACATACGAACAATCACTGGCTTTGGATAGAAAGCAGCAGCAATCGTGGCAATACCCTCTGCCAATTTATCGACATAGAAAGCCTTTGGACTAGCATGACCACGAGCAACGCTCTCAACAGCTTTCTTTAAGTCCAAATCAATGTTTGGATATTCCAAAATAGCTTTTGGATGTACACCAATATTGTTGTTGATGATGAACTCTAAACGGGCTAATCCAACACCGCCGTTAGGAATCTGGCAGAAATCAAATGCCAATTGTGGATTACCCACGTTCATCATGATTTTCACTGGAATTTCTGGCAAGACACCACGACTCACTTCAGTCACTTCGGTTTCAATTGGGCCGTCGTAGATACGACCTTCATCACCCTCGGCACATGACACCGTGACCACTGCACCATCTTTTAAAACCATGGTGGCATCAGCACAACCTACAACAGCAGGCACGCCTAACTCACGGGCGATGATCGCCGCGTGACAAGTGCGACCGCCACGGTTTGTAACAATCGCAGCAGCCCTTTTCATCACGGGCTCCCAATTGGGGTCAGTCATATCAGCAACTAATACATCGCCTGGTTGAACACGGTCCATTTCACTGGCGTCTTTCACAACACGCACTATGCCGGTACCAATTTTTTGACCAATCGCACGGCCAGTGGTTAAAACAGTTGAATGACCTTTGAGCTTGTAACGCATCTCAACTTTGCCATGCGCCTGGCTCTTTACTGTCTCAGGACGTGCTTGCAATATATAGATCTTGCCATCGATACCATCTTTGCCCCACTCAATGTCCATTGGGCGCTCATAGTGCTTTTCAATGATCATCGCGTACTTGGCCAACTCTGCCACATCATCATCAGTGATGGAATAGCGATTGCGCTGCTCGAGTGGAACGTCGACTGTTTTCACGCGACCAGGTTCACCCGGTGCTGTGAATTGCATCTGAATTAATTTAGATCCCAAACTGCGACGAATGATGGCGTATTTACCAGCAGCTAAGGTGGGCTTGAACACATAAAACTCATCTGGATTCACTGCGCCCTGAACAACTGTTTCCCCCAAGCCATAACTTGAGGTGATGAACACGGCATCCTGGAAGCCTGATTCAGTATCCAAAGTGAACATCACGCCTGAAGATGCTTTATCGGAACGGACCATGCGCTGAACACCAGCTGATAAAGCCACTTCAGCATGAGCAAAGCCCTTGTGCACGCGATAAGAAATCGCACGATCGTTGTACAAAGATGCAAACACTTCGCGAATGCGATGCAAAACATCATCAAACCCAACAACGTTTAAAAACGATTCTTGTTGGCCCGCAAATGAAGCATCCGGCAAGTCTTCAGCTGTTGCTGAAGAGCGAACCGCAAAAGAACCTTTGCCATCCTCATCTAAAACTTTGAATGCCTGACGGATTTCTTGCTCAAGACGATCTTGAAAAGGAGCTTCTTCAACCCACGAACGAATTTCAGCACCAGCAACTGCTAAGGCTTTCACATCATCTACATTCAGCTTATCTAAACGATCGTTGATACGCTCTGTTAGCTTGTTGTGGACAAGAAAATCTCTAAAGGCCAAAGCAGTGGTCGCAAAACCAGTTGGCACTCGCACGCCAGAGGCGTTGAGCTGAGAAATCATCTCGCCTAATGAGGCATTCTTACCGCCGACTGACTCAACGTCAGACATTCGTAAGTCCTCAAAGGGTAAAACGTATGCATTTGCATGGTTTGGATTGGACATAACAAATCTCTAAGTAATGAAAAACTGGTCATGCAAGCGACGGATGGAAAGACCAAAACCTACCGCAAGTTCAATGGTTCTATTGTATCCTTTGCACTTATATTCCAATCAAAAAAATATGAGCTCAAAACCACGCATTGTTTTTATCGTTTCTGACGGCACTGGTATCACGGCCGAGACTTTCAGCCAATCTATCTTGGCTCAATTCGAGCTACCGTTTAGACAAGTCAGAATGCCTTTTATCAATACAATTGATAAGGCGCATCAAGCTGTTCGAGAAATCAATGATTACGCCAAGACATCCGGCCTCCAACCAATTGTCTTCACTACTTTGGTTGACACAGAAGTCAATGGGATTGTGTCTGAAGCTAATTGCGTGATGATGGATATGTTTCAGACATTCATCGCGCCACTTGAACAAGCTCTTGGGGTTAAGTCAACCCATGCGATTGGCCGCTTTCACAACAACGCTGATACTGAGTCCTATAAAAACAGAATTGAAGCCATCAACTTTTCTCTAGCGCATGACGATGGTCAATCCAATCAGAATTTGGCAGATGCTGATGTTATTTTGGTGGGCGTATCTCGCAGTGGAAAAACGCCGACCAGTCTTTACTTGGCGATGCAGTACGGTCTTAAATCAGCGAACTATCCTTTAATACCCGATGACTTCGAGCGAAATCAGATGCCATCTGATTTAATGCCATTTCGTAAAAAGTTATTTGGTCTAACGATTGATCCGATGCGCTTATCAGAAATTAGAAATGAACGAAGGCCAGGAAGTAATTACGCCAAGATTGAAAACTGTCGTTATGAGGTCAGCGCTGCTGAAGCCATGATGCGCAAGCAAGCGATTCCTTGGTTATCTACCACAAACAAATCTATCGAAGAAATTGCCACTACCATCTTGCAAGAGATTAATCCGGATCGCAGTAATTACTAAAAGTAACTTAGAAACCTCTAAAGAATCCCAGATTTTTATTTAAGTTCTCGACGAACCCTGCGCATTTCAAATAAACAAACAGCCGCAGCTGCTCCAACATTCAGAGACTCGATACAGGGGTCTTGAGGAATTAATACTGATCTTGAAATGGCCAAGAGTTCTGGATCAACCCCACCGCCCTCATTACCAAAAACCCAAGCGTGAGGATCCAGTAATTCATCCCCCAAGTCATAAAGATCTTGATCTGCCATCAAGCTTGTTGCAATCATGGGCAATTTGATTTTTTCTCGAACAGCATTCAAGGACCACGCTTCAAAAATCCTCAAATGACGATGAGCCCCCATCGCAGCCCTTAAAACTTTTGGTGACCAAGCTTGTGCAGTACCTTTTAGACACACCACATAACTTAAGCCGGCTGCAGCAGCCGTTCTCATCATTGAACCAACGTTGCCAGCATCTTGAACGCCATCCAAAATTAAGATGTCTTCACGTTGCGTTAGGGGAAATGTGTAATTAGGGATTTTCACGCAAGCAATAATGGGT
>CAXNHG010000112.1:0-3991 GCA_964202085.1 Polynucleobacter sp.
ATGGAAGGTAAAACCACTTTGGTGATTGCGCACCGCTTATCCACGATAGAAAATGCCGATCGCATTGTGGTGTTGAACCATGGTAGAGTCGTTGAAAACGGATCACATGCTGAGCTGATTGCTCAAAATGGGTTATATGCCAGCCTGCATCGATTGCACTTTTCACAGGCTTAAGATTTAACCTAAGACAGCGTCGTTAACTTAAGACAATGTCGTATTGTTCTTGGTTAAAGCTTGATTCAGCTTGAAGGCGAATCGGTTTGCCGATAAATTCAATTAATTGAGCAATATGTGTACTTTCTTCTTCTAAGAATCGGTCAATCACATCGGCGCTGGCAATGATTCTAAATTCTTTTGGGTTGAACTGGCGATGTTCACGCAATACTTCACGCAAAATCTCATAGCAAATACTTTGAGCGGTTTTAACCTGACCTTTGCCCTGACAAACATTGCAAGGTTCGCATAAGAGATGAGCCAATGACTCACGGGTTCTCTTGCGAGTCATCTCGACCAAACCTAGAGATGAAAAAGGGTTGGCGCTGGTACGAATTTTGTCACGTGCTAAATTTTTATTGAGCTCCTCTAGAACTGCATCTTGATGTTCTTTGCTGTGCATGTCAATGAAATCAATGATGATAATGCCGCCTAAATTACGTAATCGTAGTTGGCGCGCGATGGTTTGAGCAGCTTCCAAATTTGTTTTATAGATCGTGTCATCAAAGGTTCGGGCACCCACATAACTGCCAGTGTTCACATCAATGGTGGTCATCGATTCTGTTTGATCAATCATCAAGTAGCCACCTGATTTGAGGTCTACACGCCGACCTAGGGCTCGATTGATTTCTGATTCAGTATCGTATAAATCAAATAAGGGGCGTTCACCACGATAAAGAATTAATTTGGATTCTTGATTTGGCATGAAGTCTTTGGCAAAAGTTTTGAGTTTTTCAAAGTTCTCAGCAGAATCTACGCGAATTTGACCGATGGCATCAGTCGCTAAATCTCTCAAGACTCGTTCAGCCAAACTTAAATCTTGATGAAGCAAGCATGGCGCAGGTATCTGTTTGCTGCTATCTTGAATTTTCTTCCAGGTAGCGCTCAGGTATCTCAAGTCATTTGATAACTCTTGATCATCCGCATCTTCCGCACTGGTTCTTAAAATATAACTACCGGACTCAGCCTTAGGGTCAGCTGCAGAGCCAGATGCGGGCTCAGATAGCAAACCTAGAAATCTTTTCTTTAGTGCATCACGGTCTTCAAGGTTCTCAATTTTTTGAGAGATGGCCACTTGTTGGCCGTTGTCTTCTTGAGGTAAGAAAACCAAATTACGACCAGCAATACTGATATGCGTGCTCAAGCGAGCCCCTTTGGTGCCTAGTGGATCTTTTAATACTTGAACTAAGATGGTTTGCCCATCAAATACCAGTTTTTCAATCGGGGCGTTATCAGGCTTGGAATTTTTTGGCATCCATAAATCCGCCACATGAAGAAATGCAGCTTTATCTAAACCAATATCAATGAATGCTGATTGCATGCCTGGTAGTACGCGTGTGACTTTGCCTAAATACACGTTACCAACAATACCTCGACTTTGACTTCTTTCAATATGAAGCTCTTGCACCACTCCCTGAGCAATGATGGCTACTCGGGTTTCTTGAGGGGTGATGTTAACGAGGATTTCTTCAATCATGGTTAAAGCTTATCAATCTGTAGAGGCGGTGCGCAGGGAGTTTTATGTCAGTTTTAAGGCTTAAGAGAAAACTGTACACCAGTTTCATGCATGAGTTGAGAGGTTTCATAAAGAGGCAAACCCATGATGCCGCTATAACTGCCTGAGATACTGCTGACCAAACAGCCACCAAGGCCCTGGATGCCATAAGCACCGGCTTTACCCATGGGCTCTTTGGTAATTATGTAAGTATCAATTTCTTCATCACTGAGTGACTTAAAAGTCACTTGCGAACTTGACACAAGAAGCCTTGGTTTATCGTCACTAATATGAGGGTTGCCTGCTACGGCAACCGCTGTGTGGACTTCATGTGTTTTACCGCTCAAGAGTTGCAAAATTCTTTTAGCATCTTGATGATTGGTGGGTTTGCCTAAAATGATTTCTTGGGGGGATTTATCGTGATTATCATTTTCCAACGTGAGGGCCACAGTGGTGTCTGCACACAAGATGGGGGCTGAAGGTAATCGTCTGGCGTGAAGTCGTTGCTTAGCAGCCGTTAACTTGGCCATAGTGACGCGCGCCACATAAGTCAAGGCTGGCTCATCAGGTAATTGGATTTCTAATGACTCGACATCTTCGCTTGAGTTAGGGAGAAGTAGTTCAAATTGA
The DNA here is from genome assembly GCA_964202085.1 of Polynucleobacter sp. Taxonomy (GTDB): domain Bacteria; phylum Pseudomonadota; class Gammaproteobacteria; order Burkholderiales; family Burkholderiaceae; genus Polynucleobacter. Next base: position 2,339 of record CAXNHG010000112.1, read on the forward strand.
ACACCTATTTGTGTCAGCAGTTCTTGACGACGAGGGCTTTGTGAAGCCAGGTAAATAAATGAGTACATGAAACTTAATTTTCAGTCAGTCATCATTTAAACGCGATGATAGGGATGGCCTTGCAAGATGGTCCATGCACGGTAAAGCTGTTCTACCAATAAAACTCGAGCCATGGCATGCGGAAGAGTCATGCTTGATATGCGAATCATCGATGCGGCCTCTTTTTTAAGTTCAGCATCCAAACCGTCGGCTCCGCCAATCAGCAGAGCAATATCTTTACCATCTTGGCGCCAACTACTGAGTTGATTCGCTAAATCTTGGGTTGAGAGATCTTTGCCGCGCTCATCTAATGCAATGATGTGAACGCTCTTTGGAAGAGCCTCACGTATCTTGATAGCCTCTTTGGCTGGACTGATGTCTGGTTTGAGTTCTTTGATCAGAATTGCGCAATCTGCTGGCATGCGTTTTAGATAATCTTGGGTTGCAGTTTCAGCCCAAGCGGGCATCTTGTGACCAACTGCAATGACCCAAAGTTTCATGATTGAAAAAGGAGTCTTAAACCTAAGGGTTTAATCGTCCTCATCATCCTCAGGTTCGCTGGCAAAGCGCTTTGACTTGTTGGCTTTACTGCCAAGTTTGACGCGCACAGGTTTATCACCCCAAATGCCTTCTAACTGATAGTAAGAGCGCAACATGGGTTGCAAAATGTGAACAATGATGTCGCCACAATCTACCAAGACCCATTCACCGGTTTCCATGCCCTCAACAGAAATGACATCACCACCTTTTTCTTTGACTGATTCTTTGACTGACATCGCTAAAGATTTTGTTTGGCGGTTGCTATTACCTGTTGCAATGATCACGCGATCAAATAAATCACTGATCTTGGTTGTGTCAAAAACCCGAATATCTTCAGCTTTGACATCTTCAAGAGCATCAATGATCGCGCGTTGTAGTTTTGGAATATCCATTATTTATTTCTATAAAGACCTTTGGCTTCGATGTACTCGAGTACCAAAGGTGGTATTGCATCTGCCAGTTCATCCCATGATGCAAAGTTATAAAACCCATCACGGAGTTCATTGGAGGCAAGATTAATCTGCAGGCTTTGATCAAACAAAACATGTCCCTGTGGGCTCAATTGTAACAACTGAGGGTCTTGCGTTTGTTTATCCGAAAAAACGCCACCAATTGGGCTCTGATCTGCCTGATTATTTGTTGGAGGACGGCTAGCAACCGCGATGTGCACATAATGGGGTAGTTCAGGCCACTGATGCCAAGTTTTGATGCTTTCCCAGCTATCCGCACCCATGATCCAAGTGATTGATGCTTGTTCACCATAAAGAGCTCGCAGCTCTTTGGCGGTATCGATCGCATAACTGGGACCCTCTCTGACCATCTCAAGGGTGCTGATGTCAATTTTGGTATAAATGTGGTGATTCACAAATAAATCATGCAAGGTCTCAATGGCATATTCACTCATGGCCAAACGATGTTTGGCTGAAGTGATGTCATTACCTTTTTGCCATGGTTGTCCGGCGGGCATCCAGATGATGTGATCCAGTTGCAGCAATCTTGAAAAATGCTCAGCCAGGCGCAGATGACCCCAGTGTGGCGGATCAAATGTACCACCTAAGATTCCGACTGATAGAC
>CAXNHG010000113.1:0-3987 GCA_964202085.1 Polynucleobacter sp.
AGATTCCGACTGATAGACGTTTCTTGCTGTCTATGTTGTTCATCAACGAGCAATCCAATCAATTGGTTTTAAAAAGTTGGTATAGAGTAAAGCTTCTGGGCTGTTAGCTGCCGGTTTCCAGTCGTAGCCCCAACGAACAATGGGGGGCATTGACATCAAGATGGATTCAGTGCGCCCACCAGATTGAAGACCAAACAAAGTGCCCCTATCAAAGACTAAATTAAATTCAACATAACGACCTCGACGGAAGGCTTGGAATTCTCTTTGGTTTTCTGTGTAGGGGTCGTGTTGATGTTTCTTCACAATTGGCAGGTAGGCTTCCAAGAAAGCATCTCCGACTGAGCGAGTCATAGCGAAGCTTTGATCAAAGCCTAACTCACTAAAGTCATCATAAAAAATACCACCAATACCGCGTGGTTCATCGCGGTGTTTCAAGTAGAAGTATTCATCACACCACTTTTTAAAGCGTGGGTGTAATTCTGTGTTGTATGAATCTAAAGCATTTTTACAAGTTTGATGAAAATGTTTGCAATCAGCCTCATCGCCATAGTAGGGCGTTAAGTCCATACCGCCACCAAACCACCAAACAGGATCTTTGCCTTCTGCTTGAGCAATAAAGCAGCGAACATTCAGGTGAACAGTCGGGATGTGTGGGTTGCGCGGGTGAAATACCAGAGACACCCCCATGGCTTCAAAAGCTCTGCCAGCTAATTCTGGTCGATGGGAAGTCGCCGAGGGTGGCATTGAATCACCGCGCACATGAGAAAAACCTACGCCGCCACGCTCGAGGAGATTACCTTCTTCAAGAATCATCGAGCGACCATCACCTTTGAGTTTGGCATCGGCTGGCTTTGTCCAAGAGTCTGCAACAAAAGTTTTACCATCCACCGCGCTCATGCCTGCAGTGATGCGATCTTGTAAATCTAAAAAATACTGACGAATTTGATCGACGTTAATGGTTGTGTTTGGCATAAGAGAGTTAATCTGATTAAAGGGCGCGATAACCGATATCGCGACGGAACTGGGCGCCATCAAATTGAATGTGGTCTAGGTGCGCATAAGCTTTTTGTTGGGCGCCTTTTGTGGTGTGGTCCAAACCCACCACGCACAACACTCGACCACCAGATGTTTTGAGCACACCATTATCCATGGCGGTGCCCGCATGGAAAGTCACATGATCCACATCGTCGGCAGGAATACCTGTGATCACATCACCTTTGCGTGGGGTCTCTGGATAGTTATGTGTGGCCATCACCACGCCTAAAGCGATTCTTGAATCCCATTCCAATTCCACTTGATCAAGCATGCCATCAACTGCAGCATCTAAAGCAAGCAAGAAGTCGCTTTTGAGACGAGCCATGATCGGTTGTGTTTCAGGGTCACCCATGCGGCAATTAAATTCCAAGGTTTTAACTTGACCTTTACCATCGATCATCAAGCCAGCGTATAAGAAGCCTGTGAATGGAATGCCATCAGCCGCCATGCCTTTCACGGTTGGCATGATGATTTCTCGTAAAGCGCGGGCGTGTATTTCTGGGGTGACCACTGGTGCTGGTGAGTAAGCGCCCATGCCGCCAGTGTTAGGGCCTTGATCAGCATCCAGTAAACGCTTGTGATCTTGACTGGTTGCCAGGGTCAAAACATTTTTACCATCAACCATCACAATGAAGCTAGCTTCTTCACCTTGTAAAAATTCTTCGATGACCACTCTAGCGCCAGCATCACCTAATTTGTTATCAGACAACATCATGTCAATCGCACCATGAGCTTCTTCCAGAGTCATGGCAACTACCACGCCCTTGCCTGCAGCCAAGCCGTCTGCTTTAACAACGATTGGCGCACCTTTGGCATCAATGTATGCGTGTGCTTCTTGCATACTTGAGAAGGTTTGATATTCGGCTGTTGGGATCTGATGGCGCTTCATGAATGCTTTTGCAAAATCTTTTGAAGACTCAAGTTGCGCTGCTTTTTGAGTAGGTCCAAAAATACGCAAACCTCGTCCTCTGAAAACATCCACTATGCCACCAGCCAATGGTGCCTCTGGGCCAACCACGGTTAAGTAGATTTTTTCTTCTTTGGCAAATGAGGCTAAAGCATTCAAATCAGTGATGTTCAGATTCTCAATGCCCATGTTTTTAGCAGCAGCTGTGGCTGTTCCACCATTACCAGGAGCCACAAATACTTTTTGTACTTTTGGAGACTGAGCTAATTTCCATGCAAGAGCATGCTCACGACCACCAGAACCAATCACTAAAATTTTCATAAGAAACTTTCAAAACCTAATTTAATATTTACTTGATCAAGTTGACGAATGCTTATCAACTCAACAGTTATTCCATGGATGCATTAGTAAAGACTTCTTGCACGTCATCCAATGACTCAAGAGCATCCAATAGTTTTTGCATTTTGATGGCGTCCTCACCTGATAAGTCACTCTCGGCATCGGGGCGCATCGTGACTTCACCTAACTCTGGAGAAAACCCTTTGGCGATTATGGCGTCTTTGATTTGTACAAATTCATAAGGAGGCGTCACAACTTCAATCGAGCCATCTTCTTGAGAAATCACATCGTCTGCGCCAGCTTCTAGAGCGGCTTCCATCAAAGTATCTTCAGAGGTTCCTGGCGCAAAGAACATGCGACCACAATGCTTGAATAAAAAAGCCACTGAGCCATCACTGCCCAAATTACCACCATGCTTGGTGAATGCGTGACGAACCTCTGCCACCGTTCGGGTTCTGTTATCAGTTAGAGCATCAACAATTATGGCGGCGCCATTTAAGCCATAACCTTCATAACGAATTTCTTCGTAATTGACGCCCTCCAGCGATCCTGTACCACGCTGAACCGCACGCTGTACGTTATCACTGGGCATATTGGAGTCTTTGGCTTTATCAATCGCCAAGCGCAAACGCGGATTGGTTGCAATATCGCCGCCACCCATTTTTGCAGCCACAGTGATTTCACGGATCAATTTTGTCCAAATTTTGCCGCGCTTCTCGTCTTGGCGTCCTTTGCGATGCTGAATATTGGCCCATTTGGAATGACCGGCCATAAAGACTCCCTGAATAACTTTTATTGAAGAATTGCTATATATTTAGCTAAGATTGTAATTTTAGGCAAATTAGGACCTGATTAGCCAAAAAACTCAAAAATTAAGCAAAAAACAACTAAATAAAAACAGGAGACAGTCATGAGCGTGATTCAGTCAAAAGCCATCAAAATGATGCAAGTGGGCGGCCCTGAGGTTTTGCAATGGGTTGACATTGATGTTGCAGCCCCGGGCCCAGACGAGGTCAGAGTGGTTCACGAAGCCATTGGGCTTAACTTTATCGATGTTTACTTCCGCAAAGGTGTTTATCCGCAACCGTTACCAGGTTGGCTTGGGATGGAAGCTGCTGGCGTGATTGAATCTGTTGGTTCTAATGTGAAGCATGTGAAAGCAGGTGATCGCGTTGCTTACGCAGGCAAACCTGCGGGAGCATATTCGCAAGTGCGTGTGATGCCAGCAGAAATTTTGGTGAAGCTGCTTGATGCCATTTCATTTGAGATGGGTGCAGCCATGATGTTGCAAGGATTAACAGTTAATTATTTGTTGACTGATAGCTATCAAGTAAAAGCAGGCGACACGGTTTTATTCCATGCGGCGGCTGGCGGCGTTGGCTTGATTGCGATGCAGTGGCTCAAGTTATTGGGCGCCACAGTGATTGGTACAGTGGGTTCAGAAGAAAAAGCAGCGCTTGCCAAGTCTTATGGCTGTGATCACACGATTTTGTATACGAAGGAAGATTTCGTGGCGCGCACCAAAGAGTTGACCAACGGTAAAGGTGTGAACGTTGTGTATGACTCAATTGGTAAAGACACTTTTATGCAATCCTTGGATTGTATAAAGCCACGCGGCATGATGGTGACCTATGGCAATGCCTCAGGCCCTGTGCCCCCGATTGATGTGGGCATTTTGGGTGTCAAAGGTTCGCTTAAGTTAACCA
>CAXNHG010000114.1:0-3982 GCA_964202085.1 Polynucleobacter sp.
CTCAAGAAAATCAAACGGGTGATCGGCAAGGCACAAGAATCAGCCCCTCACGAGACTATTTTGGTGATTGATGGCAACACCGGTCAAAATGGTATGGCTCAAGTAAAGGCCTTCCATGAGGCTCTCAATTTAACTGGCATCATTGTTACCAAACTCGATGGAACAGCCAAAGGCGGTATCTTGTGTGCCATCGCCTCAGAATTATCAGAAAACCCACCCACTGTTTTAGCTATTGGCCTTGGCGAACAGCTGTCTGATTTGAAGCCATTCAATGCCGCAAATTTTGCTAAATCCTTGATTCCAAATTAATTTATATATATATAAATCATATGGTTACACATAAATTAGCACTCTAATATCAGGAGTGCTAATATAGAGGTATGACAAATATGAATGCCATGATTCCAATGCAATTAAATGTAGGTAGTGTTAATGCTTACATTTCAAGCGTTAACCGTCTGCCCATGCTGAGTGCATCAGACGAGATTCGCCTTGCTCGCGAATTCAGAGATCATGAAAACTTAGACGCTGCCAAAACCTTGGTGATGTCACACCTTCGTTTAGTGGTTTCTATTGCTCGCCAATACCTTGGTTCTGGCATCCCTCATGCAGATTTGATTCAAGAGGGCAATATTGGTCTTATGAAAGCAGTGAAACGATATGACCCTGAACAAGGCACACGTTTAGTGACCTATTCAATTCACTGGATCAAAGCTGAAATTCACGAATACATTCTTCGCAATTGGAGAATGGTCAAGATTGCCACAACCAAAGCTCACCGCAAGTTATTTTTTAACTTGCGCAGCAACAAACCAACTTTGAATGCTCTATCTCCAACTGAAATTGATCATCTTGCCAAAGCGCTGGATGTTCGTCAGGAGGATGTGCGAGAGATGGAAAAAAGATTGAGTGGTGGTGATGTAGCGATTGAGGCAGATTCATCGGATGATGAAGCCTATGCACCAATCAATTGGTTATCAGACAACCGTTATGAGCCAACCGAAGTGTTGGCTCGCGAAGAGATCCGTCAAATACAAGGTCCAGGCATTGAAAAGGCTTTAGCTAGCCTAGATGAACGCAGTCGCAAGATTGTTGCGTCTCGTTGGTTAGATGTTGCAGATGATGGATCAGGTGGAAGCACGCTTCACGATCTTGCTGCAGAGTTCAATATTTCTGCAGAACGCGTGCGCCAAATTGAAGCCGCCGCGTTAAAAAAAATGAAGTTAGCATTAACTGCCTAAATCATTTGTTTTTCACTCAAACAGATTTTAAAGTAACTTTTTTAAGTCTTCAGCGATAGGGTTTGGGCCTTGCTGGTGCTTTAAAAACAATCGCAGCTGCCCCTTTGTGTCAAACACGTAACTACCTGATGTGTGATCAATGGTGTAACTTGTTAGGCTATTACCTGGCACCTTTTTATAAAACACCTTGAAGTCTTTGGTGATCTTTTCTAACTCTTCGGTTGATTGAGGTCTTAAACCTAAAAAACGTTTATCAAAAGCTGGAACATACTGAGATAAGAGTTCTTGCGTATCACGTTCAGGATCCACAGTGACAAACATCACCTGCACACGACTAGCATCCTTGCCTAATAACTCCATCACACCTTGCATCTCAGTCATGGTGGTTGGACAAACGTCTGGGCACTGGGTGTAACCATAAAACATCACGACTAACTGCCCCTTGAACTCTGCCAACTCTCTTTTCTTGCCGTGATGATCGGTCAAAGAAAAATCTTTTCCGAATGCTTTGCTACCCGTGATATCTACATTATTAAATTTAATGTTTTGATTCGAGCAAGCTATAACGCTGAAGACTGTCAGAAAAGCCAGCAAAGTGCGCATGAAAAAACGTTGGGGATATATTTTGAATGTCATAAGTAATGGTCAATTAAAAGAGCTGCGAATAATAGTGAAAGATAAATAATAGAAAATCTGAAGGTTCTTTTGGCAAGGTCATCAGAGTAATTTCTAAATAGCGCAATGGCATAGGCTAAAAATATTCCACCCAGAATCAATGCGGATGCCAAATAAAAATAGCCGCTCATCTTGTAAATGAATGGCAGGATTGTGGCAGCAATCAAAACCAAGGTGTAGAGCAAGATATGCAACAACGTGAATCTTTCACCATGCGTGACCGGCAACATCGGTAAGCCAGATTGCTTGTAGTCCTCGCGACGATATAAGGCCAAGGCCCAAAAATGAGGCGGCGTCCAAGTAAAGATAATCAAGACCAATAACCAAGCTTCGGCTGGTAAATCATTTGCCACCGCCGCCCAACCTAAGGCTGGAGGCATTGCTCCAGATAACCCACCAATCACAATATTTTGTGGTGTTGCTGGCTTGAGCAACAGGGTGTAAATGACGGCGTAACCGACAAAGGTAATCAGTGTTGCCCACATGGTCAATGGGTTTGCAAAATTCCACAGCAAAACCATACCGGCTAAACCTATTACCAACGCAAACACAACGATTTGTTTTTGACCAATCTCACCAGTCGCTGAAGGACGCCATGCAGTTCTTCTCATTTTGGCATCAAGCTTTTGCTCAACCAAGCAATTTACTGCAAACGCTGCTCCGGCTAGCAACCAAATACCAATCGAGCCGCCAATCAAAACAGGCCAAGGCACCATTCCTGGTGTGGCTAAAAACATACCAATGATTGCGCAAAAAACAGCCAACTGCGTGACCCTGGGCTTGGTCAAAGCCCAGTACTGTTGCCATTTTTTCATAGGTACTGAGCTTGCTTGAGTCATGAAGAGAACCTTTCATGATCAATGTTAATAACTCTGATCATCACAAACACCATCGCAGCAGCACCTCCGGTATGTAATACAGCCGCAAATAATGGCCAGTCCAAAATAATATTGCTCATGCCAGTAATAACTTGTAAGAGTCCCAAACTAAATAATGTGATTGCCCAGAAATTAAATACAGAAGTCGGATTCTCTTTTGAAATAAGCCACAACTTAAATGCCAAATAAAAAACAGCAATCACAGCAAATATGGCACCAACCCGATGAGTCCAATGAATGGCTCTCAATGCCTCAATACTTAGGTGAGCTCCATCGGCTGCTTTTCCAAGTTCACGCCACAAAGTAAATCCTTCAGAGAAATTCATCGCTGGATACCATGCGCCATGACACAAAGGAAAATCATCGCAAGCCAACACGGCATAGTTGGTACTCACCCATCCACCCAAGAAAATCTGCAGAGTCAGAATAGCCAAAACTATCCATGCAATTTTCTTGAATGGCACCGCTGTCTTAATTGGCCTAAGATAAGAATGATTTTCTAAGCGCGCACTCAAACTTGATAAATAAGTCAATGCAGCCAATAAAGTTAAGCCCAGCATCAGATGAATGGTCACAATCACTGGCTGTAACTTGAGCGTCACTGTCCATGCACCAAATGCACCTTGAACGCAAACCAAAATCAAAATACCAATTGATGTGCTTGTGATTTTTGCACCCATCACCTGTTTCTTCATCCACGACCAAGCAACAATGATGATGATTAAAAATCCAACGCCCATTGCAAAGTAACGGTGGAGCATTTCTATCCAGGCTTTACTCAAGGTCACTGGACCAGTAGGCATCAAGCTTTCAGCCTCACGTATTTGAGCGAGAGCGGCCATTGGATTTGATACACCATAGCAGCCGGGCCAATCAGGGCACCCCAATCCTGAATCAGTTAAGCGCGTGAAGGCGCCAAACAAAATTAAATCAAATGTAAAAAATACAGTTAACAAAACCAGGCGATTAAAAGTAAATTTCTTAAATTTCCACCACATGATCAGCAACAGCACTGCGCCAATAGCAGCGCCAATCAGTAGCAATTGAATCCAGGCTATCAAGCTCATCTTTATTTAGCCTTACCTGTGGCATTCCACTTCAATAACTTTTCTAAATCCTTAGACATTTTTTTAAAGTTAGGGACTTCTTTATCAGTAGCAAAACGCATCATTCTGTCTGCGCGCGGAT
>CAXNHG010000115.1:0-3979 GCA_964202085.1 Polynucleobacter sp.
TAGTTTTTCAATATTTAAGCTAAATACGATTGATGAGATTCGTTATGATGCAAGTCAGGAATTGAAAAATATTAATTCTGATCCAATTCAGCGCTTGGGTCTTTCAACTAGCTTGAAGTTTAATATTTCACAAAACTTTACATCTTCAACAAATTTACAGTTGATAAACTCAAAGTATGAATCTGGCTTATATGAGGGCAAACGTATTTCAATGAGCCCCAATGTTCTGGCAAATCAGGTTTTTAATTACTATCAAGACGTCAACCAATCCTATTTCGTCGGTGTTAATTATGTTGGATCTCAGTACTATGATGGTGATAGAGTAAATTCAAAATCAAAGATGCCAGCTTATACGTTATTTGATTTTGGATTTAAGCAAAAAATAGAGTTATGGGATATTGGATTTAATATCAAGAATATTTTCAACAAACGCTATGCAACTTATGGTGGTTACGGGTCAGGTGTTGAGTTGAGTCCAGGAAATCTTGGAACGAGTTATTACTACTATCCAGGTGATCCAAGAGCATTTTTCTTGACAGCTCGCCACACTTTTAAATAATGATCTCATCCAAAACCACCCTTTTTATTTTGCTCGTGATTGCATCACTGGCATCGGTGGCTTTGGCTTTATCCATTGGCAGCGTCTCTAATGCTGATGCTGCCATCATTTACCAATTGCGTTTACCTAGAGTTTTAGCGGCATTTGCTGTGGGTGGTTTGTTGGCAATGTCAGGTGCTTTATTGCAAGTCTTGACTCGCAATCCATTGGCTGAACCATCTGTCTTGGGTGTTTCTGGTGGAGCAGCGGTGGGTGCATTGGCTGTCTTGATGATGGGTGGCGCTGGAACTATTTGGGTTGCTGGAGGTGCGTGGATAGGAGCAATTATAGTGATGCTATTATTGTGGCTATTAGTCGGTGGTTATTCTGCTCATCCTTCACGGATGTTGCTGGCTGGCGTCATGATTGCCACGGCTTGTGGCGCCATCAGCACTCTGATGATCACGTTTGCTTCTAATGTAGCTATGCCTGGCATGATTCATTGGCTGATGGGCGATCTGGACTCTGTGATCAGCCTTGAAGCGGTAGGTGCCATACTAGGCGTTTGGTTATCTGTGTTGATTCTGGTATGGAGACTTTCTCCAAAAATTCACTTGCTTCAATTAGGCACTGACAAGGCTTTTACCTTGGGTATTGATGTGTCTTATGTTCAATGGATGATGGTCTTGTTATCTGCTTTATCTGCAGCCGCTGCTGTATCGATCGCGGGATCGATTGGATTTGTTGGATTGTTGGTACCACATCTTTTAAGAGCATTGATTGTTAAAAAGCATGGGCCTGATCAAAAATTCTTGTTGCCAGCCTCGGCATTATTGGGAGGCACTTTTTTAGTTTTAGCTGATATGATTGCTAGAACTATCATTACGCCTTCTCAATTACCAGTGGGTATCATCACCGCCTTGATTGGGGTGCCGAGTTTCTTGTGGATCTTGTCACGATTTCGGCATTGGAATACATGATGACCATCAATTCTGCCCAAGACCCCACTATCGTTTTAGAAACAAAACATTTGGACGTTCATGTTCCCGGGCGATGCTTGATCAAGGATTTGAATTGGCAAGTGAAGAAAGGTGAGCGCTGGTGTTTAATTGGTCGCAATGGCGCAGGTAAATCTACTTTACTGAGAGTCATTGCAGGTGTTCAAGCAAATACTTCTGTGGGTGAAATTAATTGCTTGGGCCAAGCCCTGGCTAGCTACAAGCCAGAAGACCTTGCAAAAGTACGAGCGTATGCAGAACAGTTTCCTGTGGGCGGCGTTGGTTTAAGAGCCATTGATATTGTCTTGGCAGCTCAATGGCCTTGGCAGCTTGAAGCTTCAAATAGCCATCAGGAAGCTCAAGCCGCTCTGCATGCCTGCGATGTTGCTCATTTGGGGAATGCTCAGTGGCAAACTTTGTCCGGTGGCGAGCGTCAACGAGTGTCTTTGGCAGCCTGTTTTGCCCAAAATACTCAGGTCATTCTTTTGGATGAACCAACATCTCATTTAGACATCGGTCATCAAGTTGCTTTACTCAATACCTTGGTTCAACAAAGTAATACCTGTGAGCAAGCCATGATTGCTAGCATGCATGACATTAGTTTGATTCAACGGGGCTTCACGCATGCATTGCTGTTGATGAATGATGGGTCTTATTTGGAGGGCTCTTTATCAGAAGTGATTAATCCAATTAATCTGGAAAAATCACTCGGGCATCCAATTTCAACTGCACAAACAGCTTCGGGTCAAACGATTTACGTTCCAGCTTAATGGCTTGTTTGATGGCTCACTTGAGGGTGCCGTTGAGACCCTATCTAACTTTGTTGATTTCAGCGCAGATCTTTTGTGCGCCTTGCATGATGCGCGGTGATGGTCTGCTGATGATGTCGCCATCAAGATCAATAAAGGCATTGTTTTTTGTGGCTTCCAGCTGAGGGAATAATGACCACATCGACCAATCAGTGTTCATCTTAGTGTTGTCTACTGCGGTAAAGATAATTTCTGGATTGGCTTTAATGACAGCTTCTCTACTGACTGTGGGGACTAAAACCTTTTCACTGGCAAACAATTGTTCGCCTCCACATAATTGAATGATGTCCCCAATGATGTGATCTTGATTAAGCGTCATCAGTGGTTGTGCCCAAACTTGATAAAATACGTTGACTTTTCTTGCGTTAGTATTTTTTTGATTATTTGTTAGTTCAGTTATTTTGAGTCTAAGGGCGCCAGCATTTTTTTTAGCAATCAAATCAGTGCCCAAGACTTTGCCAATGGTTTCTATATCAGTGGCAATATCTGATAGTTTTTTCGGCTGGACAGAGATGAATTGAACATCTTTATTAAAAGTCTTTTTGATCGATTGAATCTGAGATTCAGGGGTGCCACCACGCCAGTAAATGATCAAATCAGGACGAAGTGATTTCATCTTTTCAAGATCAATCGATCTTGCATCGCTGGTGATGGGTAGTTGTTTGACTGATTCTGGGAAGTTACTGAAGGCACTCACGCTCACCAGGCGCTCAGCACCTCCGGCCTCGTCCACTAACTCACTTAAATGAGGGGCCAAAGTGATGATACGTTGCGGGTAGAGCTCTTGTTTCGCATAACTGTCGTTACTGCTTAAGCTGGCTGAGATACCAAGCAATACTTGAGAGGCGATCAATGCGATTGAAATGCCTTTTGTGAACATCTTGATCAGATTTCTAGATTGTCAATGAGGCGAGTTTTACCTAATTTCGCTGCAGCTAAAACGACCAATGGCTCGTGGCTTGAAAGATCTGCATCACTTGCGCTCAGTAAATCATCGCGTTTGCGCACCGAGATGTAATCAGGTACCCATCCTCTAGTGCTTAACTTGGCAAAAGCATGTTGTTCGATTTTCAAAATATCTGCGGACGTTAATTTGCCTTGCAATACTTTTTCTTGGATTTCTTTCAGCGTCCGAATCAGCTGAGTGGCCTCTATGCGTTCTTCAGTTGAAAGGTAACCGTTTCTTGAAGAGAGGGCTAAACCATCTACTGCGCGAACAGTTTCTGCAGGAACAATGTCCACTGGGAGCGCTAGTTGGCGACACATCTGGCGAATCACCATCAGTTGTTGATAGTCTTTCTTGCCAAATACGGCTACCTTGGGTTGAACGCAAGAGAATAGTTTTAAAACAACGGTGCATACGCCCTCGAAAAATCCGGGGCGGAACTCTCCTTCAAGAATCTTGCCTAAATTTTGAGGAGGGTCAACGCGATACTCTTGAGGCTCTGGGTACAAATCTTTTTCAGTAGGCGCAAACAAGACATACACACCTTCTTTTTCTAGCTTCTCAACATCCACCTCAAAAGTGCGTGGGTATTTATCAAAATCTTCATTGGGACCAAACTGCAGGCGATTGACAAAAATGCTTGCAATCACTGGATCACCATGTTGCCTTGCCAAGCGCATCAAAGAGA
>CAXNHG010000116.1:0-3958 GCA_964202085.1 Polynucleobacter sp.
TTTTAAAATCAAAGGTCATCATGGCATTGGTATGGGTGATGCCAAGCTATTGGCTGGCCTTGGTGCTTGTTTAGGCATTCAGAACTTACCCTACATCCTTTTGATTGCATCGGTATCTGGCTTGATGGGTGGTTATGTTTGGCTAAAAATGCATCAACAAGATCACAGGCATGCATTTCCTTTTGGCCCTTTTATTGCAATTGGTGGCATCATTGTTTTGTTATGGCAGATTTAAAAAACAAGCCCTTACATAGCTCTGGTCATCCACCTCATCTTTTAAGAGTTGGGTTGACCGGAGGTATTGGTAGCGGGAAAAGTGTGGTGGCAACAGAATTAGAGCAATGTGGTGCTGCCATCATTGATACCGATCTGATTTCTCATGAGATCACGGGCCCCAAGGGCTTGGCCATGAGCGCCATCGAAAAAGCTTTTGGTCCTGAGTTTTTGCTTGAAAATGGCTCTTTAGATAGACAAAAAATGAGGGGGCTTATTTTTACCAACTCCAGCTCTAAAGAAAAGTTAGAAAAAATCACTCATCCTTTGATTTACCAAGAAGCCCAGCGCTTGAGCTTACTTAATCAAGCCAAGAACCCCGCCTACCTTGTTTACGTGGTGCCCTTGTTGGTGGAATCTAGCTTTTGGATCAATCAATCGCCTCAGGTCTTGGATTGCATTGTGGTGATTGATTGTCCAGAAGACCAACAAATTGCTAGAGTTCAGGAAAGAAACGGTCTAGAAATTTCCATGATTAAAAAAATTATTGCCAGTCAGGCCAGTCGTCATGACAGATTGGTGCTTGCTGATTACGTGATCGAAAATAATCAGGGAGTTGGAGATCTAAAAATTGAGGCCCAACGACTTCATCAGATACTTTTGCGGCATAAAAGTACTTAAAAAGCCTCTTTTTTTGCCAAAAATCACATATTTTCAGTCTAGAATACGAAGCTGTGATTATTTACGAATACCCCTTCAACGAACTGGTACGCAGTCTTTTAAGATTGGAGTACCTCTTTGACCGTTTTGAATACTTCGTAGAAAAAGATGATGCAAGAGATCAGCATCAAGCTATTTCAATATTGTTTGATTTAGGTGAAATCACCGCACGCGCAGATTTGAAATCAAGTCTCATGAAAGAACTTGATCGCCAAAAAAATAGTTTGTTATCTCTAAAGAACTCCAGCAACATTGATCAAGATGCGTTACTCAATACACTTGAAGAAATGAACATCATTTGGAGCAAGATTAATCAAACGGGCAAGACCAACGCGCAGATTTTAGAGAGTGAATGGTTGAGTTTGATTCGCTCACGTCTAAGCATCCCAGGTGGAACAAGCCCAGTCGATTTACCAGCGTATTACGCATGGCAATTCACTGATGCAAATATTCGGCGTGCGAATTTAAAGAAATTCGTAGAGCCTTTGCTGTCATGGAAGTATGCCAGCGAGTTGTTTTTAAAATTACTAAGAGGTTCGGGCAAGCCTGCTAAAGTGCTTGCACCCAAAGGGTCATACCAACAAATGCTTTCTGGTAAAACGTATCAACTGATGCGTTTAAGCATTCATCACGTGCAATTGATTCCTGAAATCAGTGCCAACAAGTACATGCTGTGGACTCGCTTCATGACTTGTGACGGTAAAACCAAGCCGCACGCTTTTGCGGAAGATGTTCATTTCGAACTATCTCTTTGCAATTTTTAAATTCTTTTTAGCTTTTCTAAAATAGGTAGTGTTGCAGGCAAGACCGGATCAAATCCGGCAATATCAAGTTGATTAATATTCTTGATGTTCAACCACCCCAATGCTTGATTTTCTAGTCCACGGACTTGACCCCGCCAAGACTTCACCAAACAAATATGCAAGCGCACATAGGCGTGAGGATAATCATGTTCTAAAACCATGAATTCTTCGGCATCCTCAATACGCACATCAATTTCTTCTTGAAGCTCTCGAGAAAGAGCGGCGAAAAGAGTTTCGCCAGACTCTATTTTTCCGCCAGGAAACTCCCAATAACCAGCATACGGTTTTCCAACTGGGCGCTGACCAAGCAATACCGCTCCAGCATCATTCATTAAAACGCCTACTGCAACCTCTACAACTGGCCTGGGTGATGAAGGCTTCTGCTCGGCAACCAAAGTATTAATCCTGCTGTCCAGCCCAATTCCGGGCAAATTGCCAAGCCACGCGCCCCGATCTTGAACCTCTCTCTAGGGCCCAAATCAAAGCTTCTGGTTTTGCTGCTGCAATTTTTTCTGAGCTTTGGCCAAAATGTTTTAGCCAATGCGCCACGATATCAAGATACTCATCTTGCTTCGGCGGGTAAAACGAAATCCACAAACCAAATCTCTCAGATAAAGAGATTTTTTCTTCCACCACTTCACCGGGATGTAACTCTCCATCGGCATCATGTCTATACGACTCATTATCTGACATGTACTCAGGCATTAAATGACGGCGATTAGATGTTGCGTAAATCAAAATATTATCAACTTGCGCAGAGATGGAACCATCCAAGGCAGACTTCAAAGATTTATAACCTGATTCTCCGTCTTCAAACGATAGGTCATCGCAAAAGATGATGAATTTCTCAGGTCGCGCTGCTAATAAATCAGTGATATCGCTAAGATCTGTCAAATGCTCTTTATCCACCTCAATCAAACGCAACCCTTGCCCAGCAAACTCATTCAAAGAAGCTTTAATCAAAGATGACTTGCCAGTTCCTCTTGCACCCGTTAACAAAACATTGTTGGCAGGCTTGCCCTCTACAAAGTGTTGGGTGTTCTTAAAAATAAGATCCGTTTGGCGCTCAATGTGCTGGAGGTCTTTGAACGTGATATCAGAGATATGATGGACTGGCTGAAGATATCCCAACTTACCCAATAAAGTATCTTTACGACGCCACCTAAAAGCTACAGCAGAATTCCAATCTTTATCTGTCAAAGATTTTGGCATCCACTCATCAAGTCTTTGCAAAAGATTATCTAAACGGTCAAACTTATCAGCCATGACTTTCCTAAGATGTTTGTAAATTCAGCGACATCGCTTTAAGAGCGATAGTCCGCATTGATCGAAACATATTCATGAGACAGATCACAGGTCCAAATAGTTTGAGTGGCCTGACCTCGGCCTAAGTGAGCGCGAACCGTGATTTCTGCTTGCTTCATCACACGCTGCCCATCAGCTTCCTGATAATCAGGATGACGGCCGCCATCCTTAGCAACCAACACATCATCTAACCATAATTGAACACGTCCAACATCTAGATCTGCAATACCCGCATAACCAATGGCCGCCAAGATGCGGCCTAAATTAGGGTCGCTGGCAAAAAAAGCAGTTTTCACCAATGGTGAATGGGCAATTGCTTCAGCCACTAATTTACATTCAGCATCCGTACTACCGCCTTCGATCTGGATCGTGATGAATTTAGTGGCGCCCTCACCATCTCGCACAATCATTTGAGCTAATTTTTGACAGACTTCAATCAATGCTTGACGGAAAATGTCGTGCGCCTGCCCTGAACCTAGAATTTCTACTTGACTGGCCCCACTGGCCATGACAATGAAAGAATCATTGGTGGATGTATCAC
This sequence comes from Polynucleobacter sp., assembly GCA_964202085.1. GTDB lineage: Bacteria > Pseudomonadota > Gammaproteobacteria > Burkholderiales > Burkholderiaceae > Polynucleobacter. Next base: position 3,583 of record CAXNHG010000116.1, read on the forward strand.
CATCAATCGTGATGGCATTAAAAGACAGATCAGCAGCCACAGTTGTTAATTGCTGCAACAAGGCTGGCGACACTTTTGCATCGGTTGCCACATAACCCAACATGGTGGCCATGTTTGGATGAATCATGCCAGCACCCTTACTGATACCAGTCAAGGTGATGATTTGACCATTGATCTCAACTTGCTTCGAATAAGCTTTTGCCTGGGTATCAGTGGTCATGATGGCATGAGCAGCATTGAACCAGTTATCAGCATTTAAATTGCTGATCGCCTGAGGCATACCAGCAATTACTTTTTCAACTGGCAAAGGCTCAAGGATCACTCCGGTTGAAAATGGCAAGATTTGCTCTTTTTTCAACCCCATCAACTTTGCCAG
>CAXNHG010000117.1:0-3885 GCA_964202085.1 Polynucleobacter sp.
TCATTGACCGCCATCGCCCGTGAAATCGCCATTTTTTCAGTCCAGTAACTGCCAATCGCAATATAGGCTATCGTGTTGGCAACTAATTGAGCCACGGTGACGAAAATCAGAAGCTGAGGCAGCTGGTCAACTTTTTGAATGCTGACTGCACCAGCAATCAAGATAATCATGCGACTGATTGCAAAGAATAATTCAACACCTGTTGCAATCTGCATGTATGTTAGCTGATGAGAAGACTCCCTTTTTTTGAATCGATGTATCTCCAAAATTTGGAACGAATACATGAGCAAGATCAGAATAACTATGAACGAGGTTCTTGTTTCAAAATTTGTAAATTGTCTTAGTGTCTCAAAGACGATAAAGAAAGGAATAACAGAAATTTTTGCCAGCATATCGAAACGGTTTGAAATTGGCTGGTTGAGTGATTTACAAAATAAGTATTGCGCCAATGCTGCGATGTAAAACAGTGTATTGGCGATGGTGAAATTAAATTGCGGCCTACTGACATCTTCAACAAACAATACGCCATAGCCAAATATAAATAATGCCAAGATATTGGCGCCAAGCGAAAGCATCCAATATGGGCTGGGTTTAACCAGATTCACTGCTCGATAGGTGCGATAAAGGCCGAGCCAAAGGCCCAATTGAATGGTGCCAAGAATAAAAAAATACAGTGCAATGAGAGGCTTTAGCATATTAAAAAATGATGAGCCATGAAGAGTTAATAAAAAAGCCCTAAAAGGGCTTTCAAAGGGGCTTTTTTATTTAACTGAGTTAACTTGTTTGACGCCTGCACGCTCTTTCACGCTTTCAAAATAGGCGGCAACTTCAGCCTGGGTACTGAGATCTGCCATCTGACGAGCTTGATTGGCGCGCAACCTAGGATCTGCTTGCGCAGGTTGCTGTACTTTATTCACACGGTAAACAGCAAATCCACCATCATTGGCTTGGGCGCTGACCACGACTGGCAATTGTTTTGAATTCACAGACATCACCGCGTCCATGCCACTGGCCGTTAAGTCAGCTGGCTTGTTGCGTGACACCCATTTACCAGCCGTGAAACCAACTGATTCACTTGGGTTCTTCTGAAGTGCTTCAAATCGTTCTTGACCAGTCTTGATGGCTAATTCTTGGGCCATTTTGAGTGAGACTTGTTTTTTCACATCCGCCTGAATCAAGTTCAAAGGCAAAGCAGCTTGAGGCTTATGCGCTGTCACGCGCGCAGAAATAATTTTTCCTAGTGACAGCTCTAAGGCTTCAATGTTGCGACGATTTTTCACCGCATCATCCGCAAAGATTGCTGCCAATAACTTAGGGTTATTAAATGGGTGATCAGCCGGCGCACCACGCAAACCACCACGGGTGATATTGCTGGTTTTTTGAATAGGTAAACTCAAGCGATCAGACACTGGCTTCAAACTATCAGACTGTTCGTAAGCCATGTTGGCAAACAAATCTGCTTTTTCTGCGAATTTTTTTAGATCTGCTTTAGCATCACCTTGCAAGATCACGTATTCAACATCAATGTTCTCTGGTGCTTGGTAAGTATTGATGTTGCTTTGATAAAAGGTTTCAATGTCTTGCTGTGATGGGTTCACTTTAGAGATAAAGTCGTTCGGCGAAAAACGCAAGACTTGTACTTCACGCTCAGTTTCAAGGGCGGTTGATACTTGCTCAGCAACTTTTCTTGAGCCAATGCCCGAGGCAACCACAGCCGTTAGAACATGACGAGACATTAGTTCATAACGACGACCGCTTTCAAATTGGTCGACGGTCAAATTATTGCTGGCCAATATTTTTTTATAACGCTCAGCATCGAACTGACCATTGTTATAAAGAGATTTGATTTCTGGAATTTGCGTTAAGTCACGAGCCAAGGTTTCAGGGCTGATAGAAAGCTTTAAGGCTTTCATTTCATAAGCCAAAAGGCGTTGTTGAATGATTTCATTGAGAACGGATTGTTTAAAAGGCACGCTGTTGACCAATGCTGAATCCACACGACCTTGCTGTTGTTGTAAACGATCCGCTCTTAATTTAACGGCGTTATCAAGTTCTTGACGGGTGATCGCAGCACCATTGATTTTGACCAAGGCTGAGTCTTTGCCAATGTCTTGCATGTAGCTTTCAACGCCTAAAAAGACAAAGGATGGCAAGATGAGCAAAAGTAAAAGCCCCATCAGTATTTTTTGGTACTTACGGATCGATTCAAGCATGGGTATGTGGTGTTGACATAGAAAAAGTCAGAGAAAATCTGTGGTGGGTGCTGACGGGGTCGAACCGCCGACATTCGCCTTGTAAGGGCGACGCTCTACCAACTGAGCTAAGCACCCACAGAGAAACGAGAGTATACAGTACCTTCATTCCCACTGCAAATATTCCAAACTATTTGGTTAAACAAGTCCTTCTCACAAAGGCTGATGAGGCCTTTATGTGAAGGTATTTTTTAAAACAAAAATCAGTGCTTGAGAACATCTCCTGAGCTGGCTTGAGCAACTTTACTTGCTTCAGCAGCTTTGGCAATTTCTTCAGCGGTTAACTCAGGCAAAGCTTCTGGCATTTTTTCTAGCGCCAGCTCCAAGACTTTATCAATCCATCTGACTGGAACAATCTCAATCGCGTTTTTAACGTTATCAGGAATGTCGGTCAAATCTTTGATGTTTTCTTCAGGAATCAAAACTAACTTGATGCCACCTCTGTGAGCTGCCAATAGTTTTTCTTTCAAACCACCAATTGGCAATACTTCACCGCGCAAAGTAATCTCACCGGTCATGGCAATATCAGCTCTGACCGGAATACCCGTCAAGACTGACACCAAGGCAGTGGTGATCGCAATGCCTGCGGACGGACCGTCTTTAGGTGTGGCGCCTTCTGGGAAGTGAATATGAATGTCTTTCTTTTCAAAAGACTCTTCAGTGATGCCCAATTTGCGACCGCGTGAACGAACCACTGAGCGAGCTGCCTCAACAGATTCTTTCATCACGTCTCCCAATGAACCTGTGCGAATCGTATTGCCTTTACCAGGCATCACCGCAGCTTCAATGGTCAATAAATCGCCACCCACTTCAGTCCAGGCCAAACCAGTAACTTGACCCACCTGGTTTTGCTTCGCTGCTAGACCATAGTCATAGCGACGCACAGATAAGAACTTATCCAAGTTCGAGCCATCGACTTTGATCGGGGCAGCTTCTTTTTTGAGCAACAATAGTTTGACAACTTTGCGGCAGATTTTGCTGATCTCTCGCTCAAGTGCACGCACACCTGCTTCGCGAGTGTAGTAACGAATGATGTCGCGTATCGCTGATTCCTCAACCGCAATTTCACCGGCCTTCAAACCATTGCCTTTGATTTGCTTAGGTAATAAATAGCTCAATGCAATGTGAGTTTTTTCGTCTTCGGTATAACCGGCCAAGCGAATCACTTCCATGCGATCCAATAAAGCACTTGGGATGTTCAATGAATTAGACGTAGCAACAAACATCACATCTGACAGGTCATAGTCAACTTCAACATAGTGATCTTGGAAAGTGTGATTTTGTTCAGGGTCCAATACTTCAAGCATCGCACTCGCAGGATCGCCACGGAAATCCATGCCCATCTTGTCAATCTCGTCTAACAAGAACAATGGATTACGCACGCCCACTTTGGTCAAGCTCGCCAAAATCTTGCCAGGCATTGATCCAATGTAGGTGCGACGGTGACCACGGATTTCTGATTCATCACGCACACCACCCAAAGCCATGCGCACAAATTTGCGATTGGTTGCACGAGCGATGGATTGACCCAAGGATGTTTTACCCACACCAGGAGGACCTACCATACAAAGGATTGGGGCCTTCACTTTTTCAACACGTTGTTGAACCGCGAGGTATTCCAAAATACGTTCTT
>CAXNHG010000118.1:0-3884 GCA_964202085.1 Polynucleobacter sp.
ACAGCCATTTATCAAAGGTAAACGTTACGTCTATGCCAATGGTGATACCCCACGAAACTCTCATTGCTTGAATGGCTGTGCAGGTCTAAAAGGTCTAGCTCCTGCTAATGTTCTTAATCGCGGCACAGGCCATGTGGCCGTGATGACCACTCAGGCAGGCGTCAATGGTTTATTCGATATGGGCGGCAATGCTTGGGAATGGGTGGATGATGGCCCTGGCAATGAAAGAGTGACCCGCGGTGCCTCTTGGTGGTACGGACCAGAAAATCAAATTGAATCAGCCCAAGCAACAAAACCAAGAGATACCAAGGTTGCTTATGTAGGTTTTAGGTGCGTGAGAGATGTTAGAGATGCTAAGGACGTAAAGTGAAACTGCATCAACTGATTTAAGTAATTGGGGTAATCAGAGATCGCATGATCGCCACCTTCTAAAATCAGTTGCTGAGCATTGGGGTATTTAGCTACCATCTCATGCCAATCTAAAACTTCATCCCCTTTAGCCACTAATAAAAAGTAGCGCTCTGCTTGGGTGATCTTTTTCACATAGATCTCTTCAAGCTCTTCAATGTACTCTGGCAAGAAATGAAATACCTCTTCTAGATGCCAGGATTTTTGTTCACCAATGTATTTTTCTAAATCTCTTGCTGGTTCAATCGCTGGATTAAGTAAGCTGACCTTACTGGAATAAAGTTCACCCAAATAAGTGGCGTAGTAACCACCCAAAGATGAGCCCATGAAAGACAAAGTGGTGAATGGTTGCCCATGAATATGGTCTTTCACCATCTGCATCGCTTCACGAGGTGAAGCAGGTAGCTGTGGGCAGTACCAAGTAATTTTCTCGCCGGCTTGAATGCGTTGCTCAATAGCGGCTTTGGTCAGCTGAGCCTTATTAGAATGTGGCGAAGATTTAAAGCCGTGAAGATAAACAAATAAATGCATGGGAATGGTTTTAGTTTTGAATCATGCTTGGTGAATTAGCCTAATATAGTCGAATATTACTCAAGAAATCGGTTTCTTTGCCTGTGAAGATAAAAAGTGGCTCTATGTGAATAGGCAGTTTACCAAGATAAAATGATTCTATGAACGACGATATTCTTCTTAAAATGCGCGCAGTCTTCCAGGATTGTCAAAAACAGGCTGTCATCATGGTTCAACAGCACCCCAGTATTCACAGGGGTTTTGTGGCGGATATGCAATTCGCGAGTACCTTTGGAACATTTTTAGGTGAAATTAAAATAGCGCACGGCATAGCTATTGAAAAAGACTCTATTGCTCAACGCTTGATCAATGCCCTAGAAAAAACAGACTCTCATACCATTGGTCTGATTCGAGGAGAAATCTACGGCGCGTTAGATGAGATGCAAGCAGAACAATACGCCAGCTATATTTTTATTAGCTGCTTTCCAAGTATTTACAAAGCAATGTGATAACTCAACTATGCTTATTAATCATCAACAATTCAACGCCCTAGTGATTGGCTCTTCCGGATCAATTGGTCAAGCATTCATTGAGCATTTGAAGAATTTACCTAATTGTTCAAAAGTGATTGGCTTGAGTAGAAAGTCAACCCCATCGATTGATTATGCCAATCCCAGCAGTATTCAAGCGGCAGCGAATGCTTTGTCTCAAGAAGGTCCCTTCCACTTGATCATTGTTGCTACAGGTATTCTTCATAATGAGGCTTGGCTGCCAGAGAAGAAGTTATCAGACTTGCATGAAGATCAGTTCATGCAAACCATGCAGTTAAATGCCTTAGGTCCTGGTATGTGTTTGCAATCATTCGCACCACTGTTAGATCCTGAGTTTGGTGTCATGGCTTGTCTGTCTGCAAAAGTCGGCAGCATTGAAGACAATCGCTTGGGTGGTTGGTATAGCTATCGCGCCTCTAAGGCTGCCTTGAATATGCTGATCAAAACCGCATCGATTGAGCAAAAGCGCATGAGACCTAATCATTGTTTACTGGCCTTGCACCCTGGCACAGTGGCCTCTGCTCTATCAAGACCTTTCAAGGGTGATCAAATTGGCAGAACTCCACAGGATGCTACTTATGATATGTTGCAAGTACTCTTGAATGTCGCGTCCAGTGACTCAGGTAAATTTTTGAGTTATCAAGGTGAAGAAATCCCTTGGTAAAGGAATATTTTTCGTTAACTTATTTGATATTTTCAAATATTTGATTCATGGTCTTCGCCAAAGCGATGTCTTTGTGCGTGATACCACCAGAATCATGCGTGTTCAATGTAACGTGCACAGTACTATAAACATTTGACCAATCCGGATGATGATTCATCTCTTCAATTGGCTCATAACAATTCTTCATAAACGCAAAGGCTTGTTCAAAATCTTTGAACACGAATTTCTTTTGTATTGAGAGTTGATCAGCACTGATAGCCCACCCCTCTAATTCATGCATCGGAATATCTTTGATGACCAGTAATGCTGGCTTAGTTTTAATTATTTGAGTGGACATATCGCGCCTTGAAAAGTGATGAAAGATAAAACCAGACTGGCGTAATGATTAACCAGATGACTGATAGGCTGATGATTGCAGCGGTAAAGTCAACAAACACACCTGCCCCCATTCTGACGCCGGCCCAGTAAGCAAATGGTCCACTGATCGCACCCAGTATTCCTGCCACAAAGTAACGGCCATTCAACCAGCCCATGGATGACTGGAGTGTTAACACCAATGCAATCCAGATCGGCGTCATCCACAAAGGAGAGGCGCTAGTCCAATAGGCAGTTGTGAAAGTAATCAAATTTAGTAATACCAGCGCACTATCAATCACAATACCTAAAACGGCACCCACCAAAATTATTCTATAGTCATGCGCACGATGCTCTGAAGTGAGCAGGGCCCAAGCAATGATGCCCGCAGAAATCAAGACAGCGATCAGCTCAAACTGCTGGGCAGCACCGAAGATGCACAAAAACCAAACTACCTGAAATTGAATAAAGTTGATCAGTTTTTTCATGAGTCTTAGCGCTTATAAAAGGCCAAGGTGACTTCACCTAAATAAATACCAAATTTACTCATTTTTGCTTTGTTTAGCATGACCTTATCATCCATCTGATACATCCAGTCATTGAACTGAACGTTATAGACTTTGTCATCTACTGGTAGCGCCAAGGTGTACGACCAGTTCAAGGCATTGCCCGCAACTTCACCCACGGCCTCTCCAACCACGTCCGAGGCTGTGCCCTTGTAGCGGTTGGGAGCGATTTCTGTGAGGGTCCACACGCGACGCTGTGTGGTGCCATCTGAATAAGTAAAGGCTTCATCCAATACGCCCACTTTTTGGCCATTTTGCACTGTCCACTTGGCATCAATCACAACCTTGAATCGCTTCACGACTTTATCGCTTCTGTCGGTGAAGATGCCATGGGCGTCAATCGTTCCATTGAAATAGGTGGCAAGGTCCAAGGCTGGCTTTTCTTGGGCATACTCACTGACTTTTACACTCGAACATCCAAATAAGGCAATACCCATTAAACACACTCCTAAACGTTGCAAAGATTTAATCATGACAGTAGGCCTCTAAATTAACCCTCGGACAATATTGGTCCAATAAGACTTTTCTTAATTGGGGTGCGCTGGTTTTGGGGTGTAACCAGATACCAAAAAATGCTTGGGAGAAAGATTCTCCAGAAATTTCACTGACAAACTGCCCATTATAAAAAAACTGAGTGCTGCCTTGGGGCTTCTTGATTGCAGTGATTGAATCCCCTACTTGTACAGTTTTGAATGCTTTGGCCAGTGGGTCAGCCCATTCTGCTCTTTGGGTATCACTGGTGCCTAACTTTTTTAGCTCATCCAAAGTTTGTTTGGTCAGATCTTTGGCTTCAAATTTACGCAGATACTGAATATCCAAAGCAATACCACC
>CAXNHG010000119.1:0-3876 GCA_964202085.1 Polynucleobacter sp.
AACTAAAAATCCTTGGGATATCACGCGAGTGCCCGGTGGTTCATCCGGGGGTTCTGCCGCAGCTATTGCGGCTGGCTTAACGCCTGCTTCAACAGGAACGGATACTGGTGGATCCATTCGTCAGCCCGCAGCTTTTTGTGGCATCACTGGCATTAAGCCGACCTATGGCCGAGTTTCACGTTACGGCATGATTGCTTATGCGTCTTCTCTTGATCAAGCTGGGCCTATGGCAAAGACTGCAGAAGATTGCGCCATCATGCTCAATGCCATGGCAGGACATGATGCCAAAGACTCCACCAGCTTGGATCGCGCCAAAGAAGATTACACAAAAGCACTTGGCAAAACATGGTCTGGCCAACCAGGCTTACCCCTCAGGGGATTAAGAGTTGGTTTGCCTAAAGAGTATTTTGGCGATGGCTTGAGTGCAGATATCAGAGCTGCTGTGGATGTGGCCATTGATCAATTGAAAAAAATGGGCGCCGAGTGTGTTTCGGTATCTCTTCCAAAAACAGAGTTATCGATCCCGGTGTATTACGTATTAGCTCCTGCTGAAGCATCCAGTAATTTGAGTCGTTTTGATGGTGTTCGCTATGGACATCGTGCGGCAGAGTACGGCGACCTATTAGACATGTACAAGCGCTCAAGATCAGAAGGTTTTGGGGCAGAGGTTAAGCGCAGAATCATGATTGGCGCATATGTTTTATCGCACGGTTATTACGATGCATATTATTTAAAAGCACAACGAATTCGTCGCATCATTGCGCAAGATTTTCAAAATGCATTTGATACCTGCGACATCATCGCAGGGCCCGTTGCGCCCAATGTTGCGGGCAAGCTGGGTGAAAAGGTTTCAGATCCAACGCAAATGTATTTAGAAGACATTTATACGCTCTCGCCTAATTTAGCGGGACTACGAGCTATGAGTGTGCCTTGTTGTTTTGGTGATCACGGTATGCCGGTTGGCTTGCAGTTGATTGGCAACTATTTTTCTGAGGCCGCTTTGCTTCAGGTGGCGCATACGTACCAACAAGAAACAACCTGGCATCAAGCGCAGTCACCGTTTGCGGTGAAAGGTGGTGTATGATGAAATGGGAAGTCGTGATTGGCATGGAAACCCATGCGCAACTAAGAACAAACTCAAAAATATTCAGCGGCGCATCGATTGAATTTGGTGCTGAGCCAAATAGACAGGCATGCGCAGTTGATTTAGCATTACCCGGTGTTTTGCCAGTTTTAAATAAAGCGGCAGTTGCTCATGCGATTCGTTTTGGTTTGGCTGTTGGCGCACGCATTGCGCCCATGAGTATTTTTGCGCGCAAGAATTATTTCTACCCTGATCTACCTAAGGGATATCAAATCAGTCAATTTGAAATCCCTGTTGTGCAGGGCGGCACGGTTCACATTGTTTTGGATGGTGTAGCTAAAACAGTTCAACTGACCAGAGCCCACTTAGAAGAGGATGCTGGCAAATCATTGCATGAAGATTTTCGAGGTCCTCATGGCGAGTCGTCCAGCGGCATTGATTTAAATCGTGCGGGCACCCCTCTGCTAGAGATTGTCACAGAGCCAGCTATGAGAAGTGCTGCAGAGGCTGTTGCTTATGCCAAGGCGCTGCACAGCCTGGTAGTTTGGTTGGGCGTCTGCGATGGCAATATGCAAGAAGGTTCTTTCCGTTGCGATGCCAACGTTTCTGTGAGGCCTGTTGGTCAAAAAGAATACGGTACCCGTTGCGAAATTAAAAACCTGAACTCTTTCCGCTTTTTAGAAGAGGCCATTCAATATGAAGTTCGTCGTCAGGTTGAATTGATAGAAGATGGTGGCAGGGTTGTTCAAGAAACACGACTATATGATCCAGATAAAAAAGAAACGCGCAGCATGCGCAGCAAGGAAGACGCGAATGACTATCGCTATTTTCCTGATCCAGATTTATTGCCACTGATGATTTCAGAAGAATGGATTGCCAAAGAGCGTTCTGAAATGACAGAATTGCCGACTCAAAAATCAGAGCGCTGGCAGTTTGAGTTTGGTTTGTCTGCCTATGATTGTCAGGTGTTGACGCAAGAGCGAGCCACGGCTGATTTTTATGAAGACCTACTTAAAAAGGTGGGGAAAGATCAAGCCAAGGCGGCGGCCAATTTGATGACTGGTGAATTTGCTTCCGCGCTTAATAAGGACGGTATCAGTGCTGCGCAATCGCCCCTGAATCCTTCTCAGCTAGCTAAATTAATTCAACGCATTGCCGATGGCACGATTTCTAACAAAATTGCAAAAGAAATTTTTACAGCCATGTGGGATGAGAAGGCGCTAGACCTTGATGCTGTTGATCGCATCATTGAGGTAAAAGGGCTTAAGCAAATAAGTGATAGCGGAGCCTTAGAGACCATCATCGATCAAGTTTTAGCAGCCAATCAAAAGTCGGTGGAGGAATTTCGCGCTGGCAAAGAAAAAGCATTCAATGCATTGATTGGCCAAATCATGAAGGCAACCCAAGGCAAGGCCAATCCACAGCAGGTCAACAAATTACTAACGGATAAGTTAAATAAATCATGACACAAGCAAACAATCAAACAGCCGAGCAACAAGAGCGCGAAGCCTTGGTGGCAGAGTGGCTTTTGGTGACACCAGGTTTTTTTGAAAGATATGCCGATTTACTAGCAGACATTCAATTAAAAAACCCGCATGGCGATCGCGCTATTTCTTTACAAGAGCGTCAGCTGGGTGTTTTGCGTCAACAAAACCAGGCCTTGAACCAGCGTCTATCAGACATGCTGCGTTTTGGTAGTCAAAATGATAAGACGCAGGGCCTGATGATTCAGTGGTTATCAAATTTATTGTCCGCCAAGTCTGAAGCCGATGTCAGAGCTGCTATCAGCGCTGGATTGGCCCAAATTTTTGACATTGAACAGGTTGAGTTAATTGAAGGTGACCATGACAATTTTTGTGGCTCTCTAGATCAGTCCAGTGATGCCATCAAAGTTTATTTAAAGGGAAATATTCAGAGTCTGGCGGTGATCAATTTGACATCGTTGCAAGTTCAAATATTGCTTGCTAGCTACAGTATTGAAAAGTTCACTTCTGACATGGGTCGCATTTACTTGGATCAAATCGGTGAGCTTGCTTTAGCAGCATTAACGCGCTGCAAAGAATAGGATTGAGCCAATCATGAAGTCTTTGCTCGCGCAAGAATACCTGCGTGAACTTCATGTGGTCAGGCAGGTGTCTCAGCACACGATTGCCGCCTACACAAAAGACCTTGATTATTTGTTGGCCAGACTTGATGAACAAGGACTTGATCTGGCTGACGTTACTTCAGATCAAGTGCGGTCATGGGTGGTAAAGCTCCACTCCAAGGGTCAAGCCTCAAGAAGCATTGCAAGAATGTTATCTGCATGGAGAGGTTTTTATTTGTGGCTAGCCAATCAAAAAGGTTTGGTCAACAAAAGTCCTTTGAGCGATATTAGGGCGCCCAAAAGAAACAAGCCTTTACCCAAAGCCCTGTCTGTTGAGCAAGCAATCAATCTGGTAGAGAGCGCTAACAAAGAAAGTGTTCAAGCAGATGTTTTTTTAAGAGCAAGAGACAGAGCCATTGTTGAATTGCTCTACTCCTCTGGTTTACGCTTGTCTGAATTGCTGGGCATTGATTTGAGCCCAATTGAAACCAAAGGGCATTCATCTGCTGGTTGGATTGATTTTGAGGCTGGCGAAGTCATGGTGCTTGGTAAAGGCAAAAAAAGAAGAACGGTGCCTGTTGGCGAGGCGGCTCTTCAAGCATTGAAAGAGTGGCTTGTGGTGCGAGCTAATTTCGCATCGACGGAAAAAGAAGCTGTTCAGGCGCTATTCATCAATAAACAAGGCAAGCGAGCTTCAGCTAGAACC
>CAXNHG010000120.1:0-3848 GCA_964202085.1 Polynucleobacter sp.
TAGGGCCTTTGAGTGAAACGATTTGTTTCTTTTGATCAATGGCCACAACGCTGGCTGTTGTTTTGATAATATTGGGTTTAACCATGCTGGGCTTATTGCCTGCAGGAGCTGTTTTGGTATCAGACATCACTTCGCGACCGCGCACATCATTGCTCCTTGTTTTAACTAATTCCATGGCTACGGCCAAAGCATATTGAACATCTAAACGATCACCCACTTTGATCTGGGCAAAGTTCTTCACTTCAGGGCCGGCAACGATGTCAAGCTCGCCTTCTTTACTCTTGAATGTCATCACTCGATTTTTAGAATCAATCTTGGTCACGATGCCGCTGTAAATTTGACCACGCTCTTCAGCAAGAGCTTCGGCAACAGGTTTATCAACAGGGTAATCGTATTGAGCCATGGCCAATGAAGATAGACCAAGAAGAGAAGCTGTTAACAAGCTTGAACTGATTTTTTTAGAAGTCATGGTGATTCTTTAGTGTTTAATTTGAAATATTCATCAAATGTAACACCTTAAACGGTCTTTATGAATGAGTTCTATGGTTATTCAATCAAGAGAGGAGCATAAAAAAAGCCTCTGAACTTTCATTCAAAGGTTTTTTAATTTGGCTCCTCGACCTGGGCTCGAACCAGGGACCTACGGATTAACAGTCCGGCGCTCTACCGACTGAGCTATCGAGGAATAGACCAAGATTATAGCCTGATTTTCTTAAGACGCCAAATTTCCCAGAACTTTGTTCTAATAAGGAAAATTCGTATTTATGCAAGCATGATCAAGATCACCAACTGGGAACAATCCAAAGATTTAATTAAGCCCATCCGCTATCAAGTGTTTGTGGTGGAACAGAACATTCCTGAAGCCGAAGAGTGGGATGATGATGACTTTATCGCCATGCATGCGCTAGCCATATCTAATCAAGAAGTGATTGGGACTGGTCGACTCATCATTGATGGCGCTGTCGCCAAAATAGGTCGCCTATCGATCTTAAAGCCCAGGAGAGCAGAAGGCTTTGGTAAAGCTATCTTGCGTCAACTGATCGAAACAGGCAAAGAAAAGGGCGTTCAAGAATTCACCTTGCACGCCCAAGTTCACGCATTAGAATTTTATCTCCGTGAAGGTTTCAACCCAGCAGGAGACTTCTTTGATGAGGTCGACATACCTCATCAAAGAATGGTCTTAAGACTTTAAAACTTTGATACTTTTTTAAAAATCAAATGTTGCTGTAGCTCTGAAAATTCTTGGACTTCCAGGGTAAAGTGTGTTTGAGCCATAGGTCTGACTCACATCACGCCAGTAGAACTTATCAAATAGATTCTCAATATTCAAACGATAAGTTGCCTGACTAGAACCCAAGCGATTAATGTATTTCAATCCCGCATCAAACTTATGATAGCCAGGTGCTTTAATGCTGTTATCTAATGTGACACCTTTACTTGATATATAAGTCCAACCACCCTGAGCACTCAAATTCTCAACTTGGGGTAATAAATAATCAGCAAATATCACAGCCTTCCAGTGCGGAATACCTATTGCTTGCTGGCCATTTTGGCCACTCAATAGAGCCCCTGATTGCTTAGCCTCAAGGTACATGGCGCTGGATAATATATTTAAGCGGTTGGTGGCTTTATAAGCCAGTGTTGCCTCAACTCCAGTATTGGTGACCTTGCCATCCTGAACCAGGGTTGATCGATAGTAGCCATCACCATCTTGACCATAATCTTTGGAGTATTCATTAGGACGCTCAGACTGGAAAATGGTGAAGCTCAATAATGAATCGCTATTGATGGCGTATTTGCTGCCCATCTCGATTTGCTCAGTTCGTTTTGGAGCCATCACTTGAGAGTTTCTAAAACTATCAGGCAAGGCAATGGTTCCTGGCTCAACCCCTTTGCTATAACTCACATAGTTAGTTAGTTGACTGGTCAAAGCATGGCTCGCACCAATTTGTGGCAAATGCCAAGTTTTATTGAGTGATGAGTATTTGCCGCCAGAATAAACATCATAGGCACTTTGTTTCATATCAACAATTCTGTGACCTAAAAAAAGTTTTGTTTTTGATGTCAGTTGGATCTGATCATGAACAAATAAACTGCTTTGAGTGTGATTTAGAATTTTATAAACGTTGCCGGTGCTACTTACACTAGGACTGATATCAGCATTGAGACTGTAGATATTATCTGCTCCGCGATATTCATATACCGAGGCACCTTTATAAACAGATCTCTTTAACTCTGAAACGCCCAATGTCCATTGATGTTTGATTTTACCGATTGTATTTTTACCGGTTAAGCCTATTTGGACATGATCGTTCCTTCTGACTTCGCCATCACTTCTAAAGTCATAAACATCAAATTGACCTCCAGAACAAAATGTTCCGCTAGCGCCTGAACTATCAGCGCTGCAGCCATAAGGGTAGGCCAAGCGATCATTGATCTTCACTTCACTACGATTGGCGTTGGCAAATAGTTTTAACGAATCATTGATTTCATGATCTAGTCGCAGACCTATATTTTTTGATTTAATTTCAGTTGGTAAAACCCAAGGATAGTGCGACAAATTAATATCTGCTTTAACAGATGGCAGTGTTGTACCTCCCAAAAGCATTAAACCAGGCACTGACTTTTGGCTTTTGTCTTGATATTCAAAATCAAATTGAATTTTAGTTTTTTGACTGATTTTTGCATCAGCCGCTAAGCTAAAAAATTGACGCTCACCTTTCGCATCTTTCATGTACGGACGAATATTCTCATTGGCTGCGTTGATTCGAATACCTAATGATTTGCTTTCCCCTAAAAAAGTACCGTAATCAGCCGCTAAATATCGAGTACCTCTTTCACCAGTGCCCACTGTAAAAGATTGAACGTTCTTAGGTCTTTTCGTGACGTAATTAATTAAGCCGCCTGGCGCTGCAGCACCAGCTTGCATGGCGCCAACACCTTTGAGGATTTCTAAACGTTCTTTATTTTCAAAAGCGATATTTTGCTCGCCAGTCACGGACATACCATTGATCCGATAGCTGGTTGCTGAATCAAGAGGAAAGCCTCTGATATAAAGATTTTCGTAATAGCCCATCGCTGCGTAATAATCACCAATCGAAGCATCTAACTTAGCAGCCTCTGACATCACTCTAGCTTGACGGTCATCTAAAAGATCTTTTGAAATAACAGTAACCGAAGCAGGAATATCTTTAAGTGCCACCTCTTCAGTGCCTCCAGGCCCACCAATCATGGCACCCTTGGCGACATACCCCGTTCCCTTTTCCCCTGTCACCACCACCGGTGATAACTGGGTCTCAGATTGAGCAAAAGTTTGAGCATTAATACAAAAGAGCAGGGCGCATGCGCCTGCAATGTGGTTCAGTTTTGGCGTATAAGCCATCGTCAGTACTCCTTATATAAACGATGGCGAGTTGGGGATGCGATTTTGGACGCTTCCCTGCGCTCGCATTATCGAGATCAGGTTCAACGGGTTTTTCTCACCCGCATCTAACGATGCAGGACCCCGGCTAATATCTAAAACTACTAGATGGATTTTATTATATAGATTTTTGAGCTTTGCGCTTTTCTAATAAAGCCCTGACACTATCTTGGGTCTTTTCCAATCGCTGCGTTGGATGTCCAAAGGCTGATTTATAGGGTATATGAAGCTCCTCTAAGCGGGCCTTAACCCTGAAATGAACCTTGGCTTGAGCCACTGGCCCATCTCGTTGCAGATCATCTTCTTGCCAGGGGAAGTCTATTTGAGTAAAGATCGTCAAATCGTAGTCGTGAGCTTGAGCCATTCTAAAAAGTTCTGAATCCGTGCCCCCAAAGACCACCTCACTATAAATACAAGTCATTAAAGG
>CAXNHG010000121.1:0-3848 GCA_964202085.1 Polynucleobacter sp.
ACTCAAGCAAAAGGAGTTGTCCATTGAGTGATTTAATTGACCAATATCCCATGTTTTTATTTGCGATTGAAGCAGGCGCTGCCCTTGTATTGTTTGTGATCATTGTGGTTTGGACCATGACCGGCCGTAAGGACAAATAATAACGCTCAAGAATCCCCATTAGTGGAGCGTGCGGGGCATGACCAAGGCAAACTCTGGAATCGGGGTCTGAAAAAACTGTGCGCCCTCGCTGACACAGAAAAAATCACCTCTCATGGTACCCATCGGGGTCGGTAAAGTTGCCCAACTGGTGTATTCAAACTGCTCCCCTGGTCGTAACAATGGTTGCTGACCAACCACCCCCAAACCCTTGACCTCTTCAACCCCTTCATCACCATCGGTGATGATCCAGTGCCTAGCAATCAACTGGGCAGGGGTCTGACCCGTATTTTTGATGGTGATGGTGTAAGCGAAGGCAAATTGCCGATTTTCGGCATCTGATTCGTCTGGCAAGTAGGTCACTTTGACCTGAACGCTGAATTGATGTTGATCCATATTCATGATTCTCCGCTATAGAACACGCTACTGCAAGCCAGTCCACGATAGAATCACACTATGGCTAATTTAAATACCCCAAATTCATACCTGATTGCCCCCTCTATTCTTTCTGCGGACTTTGCTCGCCTTGGCGAAGAAGTTCGCAATGTCTTGGCTGCTGGGGCAGACTGGATCCACTTTGACGTGATGGACAACCATTACGTGCCTAATTTAACTATTGGCCCTTTGGTATGTGAGGCTATTCGCTCCCATGCGGTTAAAAACGGCCAGCCTGCCTGTATTGATGTGCACTTGATGGTGCAGCCCGTTGACCGCATCGTTCCTGACTTTGCTAAGGCAGGCGCAAATATGATCAGCTTTCACCCAGAAGCCAGCTCTCATGTTGATAGAACCTTGGGATTGATCAAAGACAGTGGTTGCCAAGCTGGTTTGGTATTTAACCCGGCGACCCCACTTTTTCATTTAGATCATGTTCTAGATAAGATCGATTTGGTTTTATTGATGTCAGTCAACCCTGGATTTGGTGGTCAATCATTCATTCCTAGCACTTTAAATAAATTACGCGAAACGCAAGCCAAGTTAAAAGCTTATGAGGCTAAATCAGGGCGCAAGATTCGTTTAGAAGTTGATGGTGGTGTGAAAGTCGACAATATCCGTGAAATTGCTGCGGCTGGTGCTGATACTTTTGTTGCTGGATCTGCTATTTTTGGCAAACCTGATTACAAAGCGATCATCGATAAGATGCGTGAGGAATTAGGAAAAGTCTGATGCATCGACAAGACTTCGATGCCCTGGCAAAACAGGGCTATAACCGTGCGGCATTGGTATCTGAGGTTTCTGCAGATTTAGAGACACCTTTATCTTTGTATTTAAAGCTCACGCAAGCTCACGGTTCAAGCAATACATTTTTATTAGAATCCGTGGTCGGCGGTGAACGCTTTGGTCGCTACTCAATCATTGGTTTGCAAGCCAAGACTCTCATCAAGGTCACTGGTGGCCCCAACAACACAGTGACTCAAGTCATCACTGACGGTAAAGTAATTGAAACCGATCACGGCAACCCATTAGACTTTATCGCTAGCTACCACGGCCGCTTCAAAGTATTCCTTCAAGATGGCCTACCCAGATTTTGCGGTGGCTTGGCTGGTTACTTTGGTTACGACACCATTCGTTATATCGAACCTCGCTTAGCCAAAAATTCTCTACCTGATGAAATCAACACACCTGATATTCAACTGATGCTGACAGAAGAGTTGGCTGTCATTGATAACTTAGCAGGTAAGCTGTACTTGATTGTGTATGCTAATCCTCAAGAGCCCATGTCTTATGACGCTGCCGGGAGGAGATTAAAAGAATTACTGGCCAGCCTTGATGCGCCCGTTAAAACACCAAGTAACAGTGCTTCTTCAAAAACCGAAACGATTCGTCGTTTTGGCAAAGTAGATTTTATGGACGCCGTGAAACGCACCAAAGAATACATTTTGGCTGGAGACTGTATGCAAGTGGTGATCGGCCAAAGAATCAGTCAGCCATACAGTGATTCCCCTTTATCTTTATACCGCGCCTTGCGCTCTTTGAATCCATCACCCTACATGTATTTGTATGATTTTGGTGATCACCAGATTGTTGGATCTTCTCCAGAAATTTTGGTCCGTCAAGAAAAGAGGCAGGTCGATGGTCAAGAAAAGCGTTTTGTGATTGTTCGTCCAATTGCCGGTACCAGGCCACGCGGTGGCAATCCAGAGCAAGATGCACAGTTAGCCAAAGAACTTTTGGCAGATCCGAAAGAAATCGCTGAACATGTGATGCTCATCGATTTAGCTCGGAATGATGTTGGCAGAATTGCCAAAAATGGTACTGTGAAAGTCACGGATCGCATGGTGATTGAAAAGTATTCTCATGTTCAACACATCGTGAGTTCTGTAGAAGGTGAACTTTTGAATGACGCTAGCAATATGGATGTTTTGAAAGCCACTTTCCCAGCAGGCACATTGTCGGGCGCTCCAAAAATTCGTGCGATGGAAATCATCGATGAAATGGAAATCGTTAAACGCGGCGTATATGGCGGCGCGGCTGGTTACCTATCTTTCTCAGGTGACATGGATGTGGCAATTGTGATTCGTACTGGAATCATCAAGGATGGCATGGTGCACGCTCAAGCGGGCGCTGGTGTGGTGGCGGATTCTGATCCAGAATCCGAATGGAAAGAAACTGAAGCAAAAGCACGTGCAGTGTTGCGCGCAGTAGAAATGGTTCAAGGAGGTCTTCATGCTGATCATGATTGATAACTACGACTCCTTCACCTATAACCTGGTTCAATACTTTGGTGAATTAGGTGCAGAAGTGCGGGTGTTTCGTAATGATGAAATCACCATTGCTGAAATTGAAGCCCTCAAGCCTGATCATCTTTGTATTTCTCCAGGTCCTTGTAGTCCTAAAGAAGCTGGCATCTCAGTGGCCACCCTGCAACACTTTGCTGGTAAGGTTCCATTATTGGGCGTATGCCTTGGACATCAAGCCATCGGCGAAGCCTTTGGCGGCAGAGTGATTCGAGCAAAACGAGTAATGCACGGTAAAACAGACACAGTTCACACACATCAAACAGGTGTCTTCAAAGATTTACCAAAAGATTTCACGGTGACGCGTTACCACTCACTCGCTATTGAAAAAGAAAGCCTGCCGGCTGATTTAGAAATCACGGCGTGGACGGATGATGGTGAAATCATGGGCGTGCGTCACAAGAAATTTGCAGTTGAGGGTGTCCAATTCCATCCAGAATCTATATTGTCTGAGTATGGTCATGAGTTATTAAATAACTTTCTCAAAACCACAAAAGCAACAATTGCCTAAACAACCTGATTAAATTAAACATATGGCCATCACTCCACAGGAAGCATTGCTCAGCTGTATTGAGCATCAAGAAATTAAACGCGATGACATGATGCACATCATGCGCTCGATCATGTCTGGTGAGTTATCGCCGATGCTCACTGCTGCAATCTTGACGGGCTTGCGCACCAAAAAAGAAACCATTAGTGAAATCACGGCCGCCGCCATGGTGATGCGCGAATTCGCGACCAAGGTATCTGTAGCTGATAACAGTCATTTTGTGGATATCGTGGGCACTGGTGGTGACGGTGCACACACTTTCAATATTTCCACCACTGCGATGTTTGTTGCTGCGGGCGCAGGCGCTAAAGTAGCCAAGCACGGTAACCGCAGTGTGAGCAGCAAATCAGGCGCTGCTGATGTGCTTGAAGCACTGGGTGTACAAATCACACTACAAGCTCCTCAAGTCGCTCAATCACTGA
>CAXNHG010000122.1:0-3836 GCA_964202085.1 Polynucleobacter sp.
CTTTAGGTAAAGGCCGCAGCATTGGCATACGCGCCGACATGGATGCGCTACCACTGCAAGAACACAATCATTTTGAACACACTTCTCAACACCCCGGAAAAATGCACGCTTGTGGTCATGATGGTCACGTGGCCATGTTGTTAGGTGCCGCACAATACCTTGCTCAACATCGCACTTTCAAGGGCACGGTTTATCTCATTTTTCAACCGGCTGAAGAAGGCGGTGGTGGCGCCAGAGAAATGATTCGTGATGGCCTGTTTGACTTATTCCCCTGTGATGCTGTTTTTGGTATGCATAATTGGCCAGGTATTCCAGTGGGTGACTTTGCAGTTACACCGGGCCCTATGATGGCTTCAAGTAATGAATTTCAGATCACAGTCAAAGGTAAAGGTGGGCATGCTGCATTACCTCATAACAGCGCTGATCCGGTTTTCGCTGCCAGTCAGATCATTGGCTCACTGCAAGCCATCATCACGCGCAACAAACGCCCCGTTGATGCAGCAGTTCTATCGATCACTCAGTTTCATGCTGGTGATGCCAGTAATATCATTCCTGACAGTGCTTGGATTGGTGGAACAGTCAGAACCTTCACAATCGAAGTTCTTGATTTAATTGAAGCGCGATTACATCAAATTGCCAGCGCCACAGCTCAAGCATTTGATTGCGCAGCAGAAGTGACTTTTTCTAGAAACTATCCACCCACGATCAATCATGAAAGAGAAACCGCATTTGCGATTGATGTCATGAAAGACTTGGTTGGGGAGCATCACGTTAATCCAAGAGTTGATCCGACCATGGGCGCTGAAGATTTTTCTTTCATGCTTCAAGAAAAGCCCGGGTGCTATGCGTTCATTGGTAATGGTGATGGTGATCATCGCTCACAAGGTCATGGTCTTGGTCCGTGCCAACTGCACAATCCTTGCTATGACTTCAATGATCAATTGTTGCCAATTGGAAGTACCTACTGGGTTCGCTTAGTGGAGCGTTATTTAGAGTCTAAATAAGCGCCTGAAGAAGGCTATCTAAAGATTCCAATAACATTCCTTTAAGGAATCTTCAGTCTTTATTTTTTGCTGAGACTTTCTTTAATTCAATGTCACCGTAAATGGCGGTGACCTTTGATTTTGTGTTGTCTGAATCAGTCATCAGTCCCAAACCAATTATTTTTCCAGGTGGCGAATTAAAAACAGATTGATAGTCGTGTGATAAATCCCGCTGGTGCTTTTGCCATACACCCAATTGATCACTGCCACTGTTCACAACAATCATCTTAATTCTAGATGTTCTAGGACTGGGGATGACTGTTTCCAATGGATTCTTAGATGACCACACATACATCAGGCTGGCATAGGGCATGTCGTGGCCACTGATGATTTTTGCCATCTCAAAACTCATCTGATCCTTCAGAGGTAATTTTGTTTTATCGCCATCAAATGCCACCACAATTCTCAAAGGTGCATCATCTTTACTCGACTCCTGATTGTCTGCATCGGCAATCAGGTTCATGGCTTTCCATTCCCACGATAAAACTTGTTGAGCGGCAGGTCTTGGTTTTAGCGGCAAGACCAAACCAGAAGCTGCTACATCTGCGCTAGCATGGAGAACCGTGCGACCTTGATAATTTTTTAAGGTGTATTGAGTTTTATTTTTCTGCGGAGTTACTCGCCAAATTTGCCATGCTTTGGGAAGTTTGTCGCCTTCGTTAAGAATTGAAAACTGTTCAACATTTTCAGGTGGTGGAACATTATTTCCAGTCACATCAATGGTGGCGCAGGAGCTTAAGAAAAAAATTCCTGCGAAAATAAACCCGAGTTGCTTGAATGATTTCAAAGGAAGTCTTTTCAAGAAAATATTAACTTTCATCAATTTATTGATGCTTGAATTTCGCAGGTCGCTTCTCTAAGAAAGCTTTCATACCTTCTTTTTGATCTTCTGTGGCAAAGGCTGCATGAAACAAACGGCGCTCAAAACGAATACCTTCACTTAAAGAAGACTCATAAGATGCATTGATACTTTCTTTCACCATCATCATAATCGGCAAAGACATCTCTGAAATAGTTTTTGCAGCGCTCATGGCTTCTTCCATCAAACGCTCTGCTGGCACAACCCTTGACACCAAGCCAGCCCTTTCAGCTTCTTGCGCATCCATCATGCGGGCCGTCAAACACATATCCATGGCTTTTGATTTCGACACTGCTTTAGGCAAACGCTGCGTACCACCAGCGCCAGGCAAGATGCCTAATTTAATTTCAGGCTGCCCAAACTTGGCATTATCTGCGGCAATAATAATGTCACACATCATGGCTAATTCACAGCCACCGCCCAAAGCAAATCCAGAGACAGCGGCAATCACGGGCTTACGAATGCGACGAATGGTTTCCCAGTTCTTGGTGATGTAATCGCCCTGATATACATCATTGAAGCTGAAGTTGGCCATTCCTCCAATATCAGCGCCTGCTGCAAAGGCTTTTTCACTGCCAGCGATGACCATGCAAGAAATTTGATCATCTGCATCAAACTTTAAAAGAGCGGCGCCCAATTCGTTCATCAATTGATCATTCAAAGCATTCAGTGCTTTAGGTCGATTAAGGGTGATCACGGCCACTCGATCTGTCACAGACGTCAAAATCATTTCATCACTAATCACAACCTCTTTTAATGTAAACGCCCCAATAGTAATACTTTAGCGCGGCAAAAATACCCACATACGTCCTTGCTGCTTCATTCTGCCAGCATATTCGCCTGCCTGGTCCCCTGTACCCCAATAAAAATCTGCTCGCACCGCTCCGATGATAGCGCTGCCGGTATCTTGTGCCATCATCAAACGACGCAAAGGTTTTTCACTCAGAGGGTATGTGCTGGCTAAATAAACAGGCGCGCCCAATGGAAGCGCCTTAGGATCCACTGCAATGCTTCGCTCTGCTGTCAAGCGAACACCTAATGCGCCAATAGGGCCGACATTGACATCGGCCACCACGGGCATTTCTCTAAAGAAAACATAACGCGGGTTAGCGTTCAGCATTTCTTGAACTCGCTCTGGAGGATTATTCTTTGACCATGCTTGAATGCCTTGCATAGTAGCTGTTGACTGATTGATCTCTTTGCGATCGAGCAGCCATTGTGCAAAGGACTTGAATTTATGATCGTTGGTTCCTGCATAGCCTAAACGAATTACTTTGCCATCACTCGTCCTCACGCGACCAGATCCTTGAACTTGCATGAATGCTGCGGCCACAGGATCATCAACCCAAAGAATTTCCTGCCCTTTTAATTGGCCACTGGATAGTAATTCAGCACGGCTTGGCAGTTCAGCTGGTTTGCGCTTTTTCCAGATATCAGGGTATCGATGAATCGGCGTTTGATAAACCCCGCCTCGCTGTCGAGAGCCGTTCAAATGGGGTTCGTAGTAACCAGTGACCAAGCCTTGTGAACTCCCAGCTCTTGCACCCTCCTGATGCCTGATCTCCATCACCTTCATGTGGGTTTCAAAAAAATCACGAATTGATTGATTGCTTGAACCATTGACACGATTGGCAGAATTGCAAACTGACTTCCAGTCTATGCCGCTGGGATTTCGTCTGACCAAACCCTCACAACTTCTTTTCCAAGCTGGCCATGCGGCTGTCAAATCATCGTCATACCAACCAGGCAAATCATTCCAGGAAGCATTGATCAATTTAGCCACCGATGATGAATACTCGCTTGAACTTGCTGAACTACTTTTGGCTACTGGTGTTGGCTTGTACTCGGGCGCACTGGCACAAGAAATTAATGCCAATGCAAAAGCAATCAAAAGTCCGTATGATAAAAACTTCTTCATACCAATACCCGAACGA
>CAXNHG010000123.1:0-3823 GCA_964202085.1 Polynucleobacter sp.
CGTGGGTCAAGTGGCCACCTTCGGCCAAACTCATACCTAAAATTGTGTCGCCCGGTTTTAAAAACGCCAAAAATACCGCTTCGTTGGCAGATGCGCCGCAATGAGGCTGAACATTGGCTGCTTCAGCACCATAAATTTGTTTGAGACGATCAATCGCCAATTGTTCAGCAATATCTACATACTCACAACCACCGTAATAACGCTTACCAGGGTAGCCTTCAGCATATTTATTGGTTAATTGTGAGCCTTGAGCCTCTAAAACCGCTGGAGAGGTGTAATTTTCTGAGGCAATCAGTTCAATATGATCTTCTTGACGCTTGTTTTCAGCTTGGATGGCATCCCACAATACGGGATCGGTTTTGGCCAATGTTTGACTGCGTTGGAACATGGTGAGGGCTTTCTATGAGGATCAAGTAATTCGTAGCTAGCATACGCTAAACTCTGCAGACCTAAATGATACAAAAAAACCAGCAAGGAGACCAAAAATGACTAAGTTAACGGTATTGGTGACAGGCGCCACCGCAGGCTTTGGCCAGGCAATCGCCAAGCGTTATTTGGCTGAAGGCCATAAAGTAGTGGCAGCTGGGCGCCGCGCAGATCGCTTAGACGCCCTAAAAAAGTCTTTACCGGCCGATCAGCAGGCCCGTTTACACACTGAAATTTTGGATGTGACCAATAAAGACATGGTTTTTGCATTACCAGCAAAATTACCTAAAGAATTCTCAGGGGTCAATGTATTGGTGAATAACGCTGGCTTAGCTCTTGGCTTAGAGCCGGCGCAACGAGTTGATTTAGATGATTGGGAGCAGATGGTTGATACCAACATCAAGGGTTTGATGTACATGACGCGCGCATTCTTGCCGGGCATGGTTGAGCGTGGCGCTGGCCATGTGTTCAATTTGGGCTCCATCGCTGGTCGTTATCCTTATCCTGGCGGTAACGTTTACGGTGGCACGAAAGCATTTGTCCGTCAATTCAGCCTGAATCTCAAATCTGATTTGTTGGGTACACCCGTGCGAGTGACGGACGTATCACCAGGATTATGTTCAGGCACAGAGTTTTCAAATGTTCGCTTCAAGGGTGATGATGAAAAAGCATCAAAAGTCTATGACGGCGTCCAAGCTTTGACAGCTACTGACATCGCTGAGTCAGTTTATTGGGCATCAACATTGCCGGCTCATGTGAATATCAACGTCATTGAAATGATGCCAGCTTGTCAGGCGTCTGGTCCTTTGGCTGTTCATCGCAAATAATTAACGGATCAACATCTCTTAACCCTACGGAAGTTAACGCTTATGCAAGCCACTCAAGATTTATCAATTCTGTCCCTGATTCTTAACGCCAGTATTTTGGTGCAGCTGGTCATGTTGTTGTTGGTCGGTCTTTCAGTGGCCTCATGGACGATTATTTTTAGAAAAGGTTTCACTCTTAGGGCAGTTCGTCAAGACACCGAACGCTTTGAAAGAGACTTTTGGTCAGGCGGTGATTTAAATACTCTGCTTCAAGGTGCGATGCGCAATAAAAACCAGTCAGCCAGTCTTGAGCGCATCTTTGAAAGCGGCATGCAAGAGTTTTTAAAAGGTAAAGAAATTGATGGGGCGCGACGCGCCATGAAAGCTGCTTACCAACGTGAAATGGATACCTTGGAAGCAAACTTACCGTTTTTAGCTTCAGTAGGCTCTGTATCGCCTTACATTGGCTTGTTCGGAACAGTGTGGGGCATCATGAATTCATTCCGCGGTTTGGCCAATGTGCAGCAGGCAACTTTAGCGAGCGTTGCTCCTGGTATTGCTGAAGCGTTGGTGGCTACTGCGATTGGTTTGTTTGCAGCGATCCCTGCGGTGGTAGCATACAACCGTAACGCAGCTGACATTGATCGCCTAGCGATTCGTTTTGAAACTTTTATTGAAGAGTTTTCAAATATTTTGCAGCGTCAACAGCAAGTTCGATAAACGGAGATTGCTCATTCATGCCTAGTATCTCTAGAAAATCTGGCGGACGTCGGCGCGCAATGGCTGACATCAATGTGGTTCCATACATTGATGTGATGTTGGTGTTGCTGGTGATCTTCATGGTCACAACCCCGATGGTCAATCCTGGCATTGTCAGTTTGCCAACTGTGGGTGGTGCACAAGTACAACCAATGCCACCTGTATTAATCAATATTTCTGCTGAAGAAGTTATCTTGATTAAGAGTGAAGGTAAAGCAGATAGAACAGTGACAAGAGCTGAGCTTGGTGCGTTTGCTCGTGAGCGCGCTGAATTAACGCCCGATCAACCCATGGTGATTGCCGCTGATAAATCCATTAAATATGAGATTGTGATGGATGTAATGGCGCGCTTAAAAGAGAACGGTATTAAGCGCGTAGGGTTGGCAGTTAAGAACAATTGATACATCACTGAGAGATGAATTGAGCGCAGCAGCATTTCCAATCAACCCCCTAAGAAACCGAGTTCGGGCAGAACCTGGAGTGGGCAAATCTTTTGTATTAGCACTGGGGATACACCTTTTATTAGCGGCATTTTTAACTTTTGGTTTGAGTTGGAAAAGTCAAACACCAGCTGGTCTTGAAGCGGAAATTTGGGATAACGTTCCGGTCATCAAAAGTGCGCCAGCGATTATTGATCCCAAAATCGATGCTGATGAAAAAGCAGACATTGCATTGAAAAAGAAAAAAGAAGTCGTGAAAAAGCCTGAGCCTAAAGAAGAGGTCAAGGCGGCTAAAAAAGTTGACCCAAAAGAACTACAAAGACAAAAAGATGAACAAGAAAAACTAGCCAAGCAAAAACAGGAACAAGCCAAAGCAAAGGCGAAAGTCGACGCCGAGCGCAAAGACGCCTTGGCGCAAGAAAAATCACGCTCCGATCAGTTGGCCCGCTTGAGATCGGCTGCGGGCAAAGAGGGGGCTGCAGGCGGTCGAGGAGGGGTGATTGGTGATGGTGTGGGCGGGGGTGGCAATGCCAAGCCTGGCTACGCAGACAAGGTACGTAAAAAAATACTGCCTTTGATTGTGTTTAATCCCTCTTTGGTGGCAGGTAATCCTGCTGTTGAGGTTGGCGTAGAGTTAGCGCCTGATGGCACAATCATGGATAGGAAAGTTTTAAAGAGCAGCGGAGATGCTGCTTGGGATCGTGCTGTTTTAAGGGCGATTGATGATGCTCAAACCTTACCCAAAGACGATGACGGCAAGGTGCCTAAACAAATACGCTTGACCTTTAAACCCAAAGATTAAATTGATTGATGAGATTGGTGATCCAAAGATGAAAACAATTTTGACCAAGCACTTTTTGCCGATGCTGGCTTTGATAACATTTTCAGTTGGTGTTAAAGCGCAAATGAATATTGAAATCACGGGTGTGGGCCAGTCACTGTTCCCAGTTGCAGTGATGCGCTTTGTTGGTGAAAACCAATTGCCTGTCAAGGTAACTGATGTGGTTCGTTCTAATTTGACCCGCAGTGGAGCAATCCGAAATGTAGAGGGTGGCACTGCTGAGTTGGGGTGGGATATCAGCCCTGACTATAAATCATGGTCAGCACGCGGCGCTGACGCCTTGGCAGTCGGTAATATCACCAAGTTATCAGACGGTCGTTTTGAAATTCGTTATCGCTTATTTGATATTCGCAAAGGTGATAGCTTAGGCGGTCTTGTGGTCACAGTGGGTGTTGAAGATTTACGCTTGGCAGGTCATAAGATTGCTGATGACATCATTCAAAAGATTTTAGGTGAGCGCGGCATCTTCTCTACGCGTTTATCGTATGTGATTCGTTCTGGTAAGAGTCATCGTTTAGTGATTTCTGACTCTGATGGTGAAAACGCCAAAC
>CAXNHG010000124.1:0-3748 GCA_964202085.1 Polynucleobacter sp.
AACTTTATCAAAAATGCTACCTAAAAAGTAGGAGAAAAGTATGTCTGGTATGGAACAGTTGTTAGTAGAAAATCGTGTGTTTAATCCACCAAAAGAATTTGCTAAACAAGCAGCCATCACAAGCATGGATCAGTACAAAGCGATGTGCAAAGCTTTTGATAAGGATTTCAATGGTACTTGGGCACGCCTTGCAAAAGAAAGTTTGTTTTGGAAGAAGCCATTCACCAAAGTTTTAGATGAATCTAAGGCGCCATTTTATAAATGGTTTGAAGATGGTCTAACGAATGCTTCATACAACTGTATCGATCGCAACATCAAAAATGGCCTGGCTAAGAAAACGGCCATCATTTTTGAAGCCGACGACGGCGAAGTTTCAAACGTAACTTATCAAGAATTACATGACCGCGTAGCAACATTTTCTAACGGCTTGAAGAAATTAGGTATCAAAAAAGGTGACCGAGTAGTTATTTACATGTCTATGTCAATCGAAGGTGTTGTAGCGATGCAAGCGTGCGCCCGGATTGGTGCGACACACTCAGTGGTGTTTGGGGGGTTCTCGGCCAAATCATTGCAAGAACGTATCGTGGACGTGGGCGCCGTGGCTTTGATCACTGCTGACCAACAATTGCGCGGTGGTAAAGCATTACCATTGAAGACCATCGCTGATGAAGCTTTGGATTTGGGTGGTTGCGAGAAACTTAAGCACGTGATTGTTTACAAGCGCACTGGTGGCGATGTACCAATGAAGGCTGGTCGCGATAAGTGGATGCACGATGTATCTGCTGGTCAAGCTAAAGTATGTGAGCCAGAGTGGGTGAGCGCAGAGCATCCTTTATTTGTTCTTTACACATCAGGCTCAACAGGTAAACCAAAAGGCGTTCAGCACTCAACAGGCGGTTACTTGTTGTGGGCGATGTTGACGATGAAGTGGACCTTCGACTTGCGTGATAGCGATGTGTTCTGGTGTACAGCTGACATTGGTTGGATCACGGGGCATAGCTATGTTGCTTATGGTCCTTTGGCATGTGGTGGCACACAGATCGTTTTCGAAGGTGTGCCTACTTATCCGAACGCTGGCCGCTTTTGGGAAACGATTCAGCACCACAAGGTATCAATTTTCTACACAGCGCCAACAGCGATTCGTTCATTGATCAAAGCTTCTGATACAGATCCTACGGTTCATCCGAAGAAGTACAACTTGAAGAGTTTGCGTCTCTTGGGTTCTGTGGGTGAGCCAATCAATCCTGAAGCATGGATGTGGTACTACAAGAACATTGGTGGTGAGAAGTGTCCAATTGTGGATACATTCTGGCAAACAGAAACAGGTGGTCACATGATCACGCCATTACCAGGCGCAACACCGTTGGTTCCAGGTTCATGCACATTGCCATTGCCAGGCATCATGGCGGCGATTGTTGATGAGGTGGGCGCTGATATACCAAATGGCCAAGGCGGTATCTTGGTTGTGAAGCGCCCATGGCCTTCAATGATTCGTAATATTTGGGGTGATCCAGAGCGCTTTAAGAAGAGCTATTTTCCAGAAGAGTTGGGTGGCACCTTGTATTTGGCGGGTGACGGTGCGATTCGTAACAAAAATACTGGTTATTTCACCATCACTGGCCGTATTGATGACGTTTTGAACGTTTCAGGTCACCGCATGGGCACAATGGAGATCGAGTCAGCATTGGTTGCTAATCCATTGGTTGCTGAAGCTGCTGTGGTTGGTCGTCCAGACGATATGACTGGCGAAGCGATTGTGGCGTTTGTAGTACTCAAGGGTAAACGTCCAACCGGCGAAGAAGCTAAGAAGATGGCAACAGACTTGCGTAACTGGGTAGGTAAAGAGATTGGCCCAATTGCTAAACCAAAAGAAATTCGTTTTGGCGATAACTTACCTAAGACACGTTCAGGCAAGATCATGCGCCGTTTGTTGCGTGTTTTGGCAAAAGGTGAGGAAATCACTCAAGACACATCAACACTTGAAAATCCAGCCATCTTGGAACAACTCAAGCATGCGATTTAAGTTTCCTTGACAGTATCATCTTTAAGTCATTAAGGCCGGTTACCTAACAGTACCGGCCTATTTTATTAGGTCTGAGTCATAATCTGCTCATGGAGATTCGGTCTGAATCAAAAAAGATAGGTTTTTATTACCTGCTGTTCACAGCAGGTTTTTTGCTTTTCATTTTCTTTTTAGGTTTGCTAGAAGAGGCCAGTGGTTCAGGTCTCTGGCTTGGCTATGTTTTCTTATTTGTAACAATTGCTATTTATGCCAGCATTGGATTGATTTCGCGCACCTCTGATATCAGTGATTACTACGTGGCCGGCCGCAAGATCCCAGCTATTTTTAATGGTATGGCAACGGCCGCTGATTGGATGAGTGCAGCAACTTTCATTGGTTTGGTGGGTATTCTATTTAGCTCAGGCTATAAAGGCTTGGCATTCATTGTTGGCTGGACGGGCGGTTTTTGTTTAGTCGCAATGCTGATTGCCCCATATATTCGTAAATTTGGCTCCTATACCATCCCAGATTTTCTCGCCATCCGTTACAGCCAAGGCAAAGAGGGTGGCAGTAAAACGGTCAGAGTCGTGGCGGTCAGTGCCACCATCATTTGTTCGTTTGTTTATTTGGTGGCCCAAATTCAAGGCGTGGGTTTGATTGTGAACCGCTTCATTGGAGTTGAGTTTGGGGTGGGTATTTTTTTTGGTTTGGCTGGCATCTTGGTCTGCTCTTTTTTGGGCGGGATGCGCGCGGTGACCTGGACTCAAGTGGCTCAGTACATCATTTTCATGATTGCCTTACTCTTGCCATTGACGATGATTTCTTACAAGAAGCACAACTCTCTTTTACCGCAAGTCACTTATGGCAAGGTCTTGCAAGAAATTGAATTTCATGAAAAAGACTTTGAGGTCACCGCTGAAGAAAATAAGGTGCGTGATTACTACCTTAAACAAGCAATACTTTTAGAGAAAAAAATAAAAGCATTACCTGATTCTTATTTTCAAGAAAAAAAAGAAGCTGAGAGTAATCTTCAGGAGGCGCGCTCCAGTCAAATTCCCCTGAAAGAGTTGAAGGCGATTGAAAAGAGGCTAAATGACTTCCCAAAGAGCCCGGCCAGCGCTTATGAACTTTGGCAAGCTCAGAAAAAAGAAGCTCAACTAAAAAGTCAAACAGCCGTCCCGTCGATGGATCCAGGATCGGTTAAGGGGGTGGGCGATTCCAGTTTGGATAAGCTTAACTTTATTCTTCTTATTTTTTGTTTGATGCTTGGTACAGCTAGCTTGCCTCATATCTTAACGCGTTACTACACCACCACCAGTGTATCGGCCACCCGTTACTCGGTATTTTGGACTTTACTATTTATCGTTATCTTCTACCTCAGCGTTCCCGCTTTGGCAGCTATGGTGAAGTTAGAATTATTTAAAAATCTGGTGGGGATTTCTTATGCGGACTTACCTAATTGGGTATTAAGTTGGCGAAAATTAGACCCACCTGTTTTATCAATCATTGATGTTAATGGTGACGGCTTTGTTCAATGGGCTGAGCTTTCAATTTCACCCGATATGATCATCTTGGCAGCCCCAGAAATCACTGGCTTACCCTATGTGATTTCTGGTTTGGTTGCAGCGGGGGCTTTGGCGGCAGCATTATCCACGGCAGATGGATTGTTGTTGACAATTGCCAATGCCATCTCTCATGACATTTACTATCACTTGATCAATAAAAGTGCTTCACATCAGCGACGCG
>CAXNHG010000125.1:0-3731 GCA_964202085.1 Polynucleobacter sp.
ACAAAACGCGAGCGAGTCTAGAAGCCGAGTGACTGACACGGACTATGCGACAGCCACCAGCGAGTTGGCGCGTACGCAGATCATCCAACAAGCTGCCACAGCTATCTTGGCTCAGGCCAACCAGCAACCACAGATGGTTCTTTCATTGCTCAAGTAAGCAAAAAAGAGAAACAAAAGAAGCGACCCATACGGTCGCTTTTTTTATTGTGTGATGGCTTTATGAATAAGTTGCTGACTCTTTTGGCAAGCGTTGAGCAAATGCTTAAAGTAGGTGACATAAGGTTTCAAAATATCTGCTGTTGATGCGTTTTGATCCACATCTATTTTGCTCATATCCATCATGGACTTGTTCCAAAGAAAAAACAAATAAGGGTTAAAGTCCTGCTCTGCTTTGCTCAAGGTTGACCTGAGTTTGATCAGCGACTTTCGGGCCCTTGAAACCAATTTTGGGCTTTTATCGTTCTTGATGCCCTTAATGCAGGCTTCGCACCCATCGTTTGCAATGGTGTAGATTTTTGAAATGACTTGCAAGTCTTTGGTAAATAGCTGATTCAGTTTATCGTCAGAAATAGAAACTGGGTGGAATGCGATAGTCTCGAAAGATTGAATCGAATGGGTATCCAAATACTCTGCAAATGGAATTTGTACGGCGCCTTGAATCTTTGAGCCACCTTCGGTGCAATTGAACAATTTGACTCGCTTGTCATTTTCCAGCACTTGTTCAAACCAATTTCGATAGGTATCCATTTGCCGATTGGTGTAGAGCATATCGCCGTAGTAGCCAGGAACTTTTCGGTACCTGTGACTTTTTGCCATTTCATCTTCAGATCGAACTTTCTTGCCTACGTAACCGTCGGTATGCGATTCCCCGTTAGTGAAGGCCAAGTCTTGACCAATCAAGGCAATATCGTCAATGCCAAAATACCGTGCCAAAGAATAAGCGATGTTGGCAACTGATCCACCCAGTGGAACAGATCCCATGTGACCAATAATTGAACTTAGAGATTCATCAATTTTTGGGGTGTACTGAAAAAATATTTTGTGGCCAGGAAATTTACTGACCACTTCAGAACTGCAAACAGTTAAGCAAAGCAAAACCTCGCGGGTAAAAGCATCGCTATCAAAATATTTTTGCAAAGCATCTTGTGGGTCAGCTGCCACCACAAAGTGAGGGTGTATGCCGTTGGCATGCAGCGTCTTGATCGTTTGACCTGCAGCAATGAGGATATGGTTGTTTTGGACTTCTTTCAGTTTAGGAAGCTGCTTTTTCAAAGAAGGACCAGCCGCAATCAAAATAGCAGACTTTCCCTTGTAAGCATCTTTGTAAGATGAAAGATAGGAGTTCCCATTGAGGTGCTTCAAATTAAGCAGGATGTTTCTCAACGTCCTCTCGCCATGCAAATCTAAGGTATTGAGTTGCAGTTTTTGATTTGACATGATAGAGCCAAACACATGCACAAATTGGGTTGCAAAATCTTTATACAAAGCCAAGGTAGGTGTGGAAATAATGAAGCGCCAACCTTTGAAATCACTGTTGGAAATATTGATCAACGCGCCCATTTCTTTAGAGGCAATATTTGCATCTGATTGAAGAAAAATTAAGATATCAGGATGATCAAAAATAGGTGACAAGTCAATATATTTACATGTTTCTAAAAGCACCCGTAAGTTGGGCTCAACGACAAAGACTTTGGCATTGGTTGATTTGCGCGCAAGAATTTCATGCTGCAGCAACCCTAAACCCATGCCGATGTTCAAGATATGGCTGACAGGTCCAGCGCTGAGTTGCTTGCCCACCAAGGCCTCAATCGTTTGCAAAGGTTCGGCTCCATCGTACAAATGGAACTTTTGATGGTTGTAGTCAAAACTGATGTTTGGAAAATCAGCAGGAAATGTCAAAAGCGAAGTGGGGCAAGCTTGCTGCAAGCTCAGTTCAATTTCCTCCAAGCTGAGCTCGGGGCACTTTTGCATCAATGCTTGGATATTGGTATCAAAAACTGCGTTATTCATATGCTTCGCCATTCACACTGGTTGAAACTCAGGATTGATATGGAGTTTAATTAACTCACGAATTTGTTCAACAGTCAAAAACTCTGGGTTATTGGATGAATCATATGAAAAACCTTGGCTGACTTGTTGCGCTTTGCCATTGGCCATGTATTTGTTTCGCTGAGCCACGTTACCGCTGCCCAAAATCGCGAAATAGTCGCCCAAGTCTAAGGTGTTGGGGCTGTCACTGGAGGTAATCATCTCTTCATGAAGTTTCTCTCCAGGGCGAATACCGATGATTTCTTTTTTGCAGTTGGGGCCGATGGCCTCTGCCACATCGCTGATGCGATAGGAGGGGATTTTGGGGACCAAAATTTCCCCACCCAATGCGTGCTCAAGTGCCCAGCAAACCATTTCAACGCCTTCATCTAATGAAATGTTGAAGCGGGTCATTAGTGGGTCCGTGATGGGCAGCACACCAGTCTTGGCCTTGTTTAAGAAGAAGGGAATGACTGAGCCGCGTGAGCCCATCACATTGCCATAGCGTACAACTGAAAAACGCAAGTCACGTCCGCCTTTGAAATTATTGGCAGCCACAAACAATTTATCACTGCACAATTTGGTCGCGCCATACAGATTGATCGGTGCTGCAGCCTTATCAGTGGACAGGGCCACAACACGTTTGACTTGACTGTCTAAACAGGCATCGATCAGATTTTGTGCGCCAAGAATATTGGTCTTGATAAATTCAAAGGGGTTGTATTCGGCTGCGGGTACTTGTTTGAGTGCAGCAGCGTGAACCACTGAGTCAATGCCCTCTAAAGCTCGGCTTAAACGGGAAGCATCGCGTACATCACCTAAGAAAAAACGCAGCTGTGGGTATTTAGACTCTGGAAATTCTTGTGCCATTTCATACTGTTTGAGCTCATCACGGCTATAGACCACCAAGCGTTTGATTTTGGGGCAGTGGTCCAAAACGGTTTTGATAAAAGATCGTCCGAACGAACCCGTACCGCCTGTGATCAAGATGGATTGATCGCATACGTTTGCATTTTTTTTCATGACTTTGTAAAGCCAATGGATAGGCTAAGTTGGTGAATGAATAGCTTCTACTAGCAATTTGCGAGCCAATTCAAAACCACCATTTTTCGACAGACAGATTTATTGCTGTTGATTGCAAAGAATTGACCAGCGGCAATTTGTTGCCGCTAAAGTTACATCTTCAGCGGTACTCAGGACGCCTTCTCAACAGGCAAAGCTGTAACTTCATACTCCAGCAAATCTGCCAAGCCCAGCCAATCGCCTAGCTCGAAAGCATTCAAGCACTTTTTGATCAGTTCATGAACGGTGTCAGGCGATGTGTTAGCAACATTGACGGTTTGTTCAACAATTTGAGCCAGTAGATCAGGCAGTTCAGTGCCCAAAGCAATGTGGTTTCCGCTGCGAAAGCCATCAGCCATCTCTTTCAATGACTGGTGAAGCTGGTTGGACTTGTTCATGTCGAAGACTCCGAAAAAGGTTGAGTGCCTAGAATTTCAGCACCAGATTGACTTGCATTAATAAACTGCGTGTTGGGATGACGAGCAATATGGTCCTCCATTTCAGCCAAATAATTTGCAAAATTGGGTGAACTTGCAAGCTTATGGCCATTGACATCCATGACCCAATGCCCACTGCGCTCGGGGTGTCCCCCCAGCTCGCCGCTGGGCCAATAGCTGTGGGTTTTTCCACCAGGGTAGCCA